>NZ_JAVJNP010000066.1:0-55262 GCF_040217205.1 Coleofasciculus sp. A1-SPW-01
TGTGGGCATTGTGGTTGGCATGGAGATGCCGACTTTAATGGAGCCAATAATATTGCACTTGTGGGGCTGTCTATAAACCAGCCTGGAGGCACGGGGTTATCGTGCAAGCTAAGCCGAACTATTAAGTATGTTCAGCTTAGCTTATTCGATGACTTTAGGGCTACTAAAAACCCAGACCTCAGCTCTTAGCAGGTCTGGGTAGTTTATTGCTGTTGAATTTCGTTATTGGTTATAGCGCTACGCGCTCGGCAATAGGCAATAGGCAACACCTCGACTTCGCTCGGTGTGGAATATGCAATAGGTTAATGGGTTATAGAAATTTTGTCTCCCCTGCTCCCCCTGCTTCCCCTGCTTCCCCTGCTCCCCCTGCTCCCCTGCTCCCCTCCTGCCTTCTTCATCAACTCTTTACATGAGAATTCAGAAATTTCCCAATTCTTTAGTGAAGTGTGGCTTAAAATAATAAATAGGTCGTTATACTCATTCAAATCAATCAAAATGACAATCTGGGTAAATATCGGAGAACGCTCAAACTAAGCCAAATTAGCTTTATGAAAAAGTTAATTTTATTCTCAATACTACTATCAGTAATTTCTCGTCATTTACCATTAATCCTGATCTAAAATTACAGTGTTTTTGAAGTCATTTTCTCTGATAGTGTGGGGGAATGCTCGGCTAAGATACATTTAAATTAACTATTGCCTGTTCTCTGTATCCCTTTACTCAAATCTGGGTAGGTCGTTTAAATCCACAGGCGCTTAGTAACATCAACAGTCTACTACTATATCTGTTGAATAAAGATTAAATGCCAATTAATTTCTAAAGTGTAATTTGTCGCTTTGGAGGCAAAATCGAGTAGGTTCAATGTCTGCTCTGGTTAACAGCGTTACAATTTCAACAAAATATTATTCCTTAACTATCTACCCCTAATCATCAGAGATAATAACCCGGTTTTTGTGAGGTGTCATGACAGAGCTAGCCCTAATCCGCAAACCCATTATTCAACCCACTGAAATCCTGAGTCAGTTACAGACAGGACAACTCCTCAGGGTGAATAGTACTCGTGGTAATGCATTAATCATAATACACCGTCATCATGCAGAACTGGCGGGTTCTGGTGCTGCCGTTGGTGGACTTTTCGATGTAGATTGCACGCGAGTGATTCCCATTGGTACGCTTTCGTTAGTGTATCCTGAATCGCGGTACGAACGCCAGAAAGCGTATCAATTACGGCAGCGCTGGATTTTGTTCACTCAACATGCCATGACAACTTATGTACCACTACACCGTGCCAAAATCTTATTGAGTTTACTCTATAAATATTTCGACGCCCAGCTTATTGATGAACTCTCAGATGAGGTGATTGCTCAGTTAGTTGGGGTTTTGCCAAAAACAATTGGTATAGTTCGTCGATCGCGAATGTCACCGACTCAACAGAAACCCCAGACGAGGAAACCCGTAGGGGTTTGACTCAATGAACAGTAATATTAAGGCTGGTGGGCAATGCCTACGGTATATCAAGGGTTTTGGCGCTACCAAAATGCTTATTTTAGTTGGTAAAGGACAATTGGTTGTTCACTGTCCTCAAATTGCCACTGTCCCATCGGTTGCGGTGGCTGGGGTAAATGGTTCGCGATCGCCTCATAAACGCTATGAGATATACAAATACCGCCAGGAGGGGCTTCTGCGGTAAGATGGTGGACAATTTTGACGCCGGGTCCACTTACGCCCGTGTAACAAAAAATAACATCTTCCCAGTGAATGCCAATCCGATAACAGAGTTCTGAATTTGAGTCCCGTTGAACGGCGGATTGAAGTGTTAATTGAATCTCTTGGGCAAAGTTAACCGCCTGTAGGGCACTGGGAAACACAATTAACATTCCTTGGTCAATAGATTTGATAATTTTCCCGTCAAATTCTTGAGCAAGCTGGACAAACAATTGCAGGTCTTTATAGAGTTGATTAAACGTCGATTCCGGATGAGCCAGCAGGTTAGCGGTTAAGTTGACGCCCTCAATCACCACCATGCTAGCTTGGCGGGTTTCGGGGGGGAACTTTAAGCTTAGGGGTTTGAGGCGATCGCGAAAATATTGGTGATACAATTGACACCGCAGCCTAACCTTGCCTTGGTCTACCTGCACCAGTCCCAGATTCTGCAAGCGACGGGTAAGAATTGGCTCGAATTCTACAGGGGTTGATGAATTGACCACTTGAATCAAAGCATTCATGAGTCCTGAATCATGGTGGAGATGCCATAAGCACTGGTGCAAATGCTCCCGATAAATGTCTGCTTCTGCGGTAACGGTTGCTAAGAATTGATCAATGGAAATATTTTCTGTTTTAATCGCATTTAAAGTTAGCTGAATCAGATAAGGATGACCCCCTAAAAACTGATACAATTGCTTGACCTGTTGCGGTTGCCAATTGAATCCATGGCGAATCACTAAATCTTGGACTTGTTCCCCGGTTAATTCAGGTAACTGAATCGATAATTCTGCTGTAAACTCAATGGAATTTACCCCAGACATGGCGTAAATTTCAGTTGAATTCGCAATCACGAGGCGCAAGTTTTGCCACATCTGGCTACACCTATCCCCATAGCTAGCTTTTTCACCCCAGCTTTGCAGTAACCTAAAAAATTCTTGAGCAATCTCTGGATAGTTCAACAGTAGATCAGCGTTGTCTAAGGCTAAAACCAAAGGATTATCAAGTTTCGGTAAGAGATAAGTTTCAAAATAATACGTACTGTTAGCATTTCCGCCATAGATATCATCCCAATAGGTTGGCACTTGATGCGGTAAATCTAAGCCCCGTGTCACTACCGCACAGAACCATTGCAGGAATCGATTTAAATCACAGACTATCGAAGACTCTGCCAGTTGCAGGTTTAAAAGGATTGTATAAAAGCCTTCCGCCCTAGCCTGCTGCAAGATTCGCGTCATCAGAGAGGTTTTACCCATTTGCTTGGGGGCAACAATTTGGATGGAACTTCCTGGTTTTATAAGAGTTTCGTGACACAGGGATTCAATGGGTAGACGTTCGATATAAAAGGGAGAATTGAGAGGTACTGGACTTTTGAGTGGAACTTGCTCATAATCAGATAATTTGCTGTCTGCTTTGGTATAATCATTAGGATTAAGCGTCAGATCAAAGGCGCTGAAATAGGACATCAACGTTTTGCGATCGACAGGTATTGTCCGCCGTCGTACCTTGATCAGGGTGTTTGGACTTAAATGGGTACGTTCGCTTAATTGTTCCAGGGTGTAGGGTTTTCCCCGATTATCTTGAAAGGCTAACTTGCGCTGCGCGGCTTTTAGGCGCTGCCAACCTTGAACGGAAAGAAGAACTCCCCGTTGACGCTTGGTAGGCTGATGTTTTGGTGACATTCAGATTAAGATTCGGTTAAGAGCCAGAATTTGTTCAAATTGTTCATTCTAAACTAAAACCGTGAAAAAACGGTGAACGCTTTGCCTGAACCAGCCAACTTTGCCATCAACATCACCCAGTCAGTGGTTAAGTTGTGAACTTAACTTGTGATCTTGCGTTGTATTATTTTGGGACTAACGGCAAACTGCAAGAAACAAGTTGATAGGGCAAATACCTTAGTAATTATAATGATGGGCATTATCGGTACTTTAAGCGACGTATCATTACCAGAGATTTTTCAGTTAATTGAAAAGGGCAAAAGAACAGGACTGTTGACAGTTCGGGCTTTGGCACCAGCTACCGGAACTTACTACTTATGGGTTAAACAGGGTCACATTGTCGCGGCAGCGAATCGGCGAGATGGGCAAGGTTTAATCTCCCTGATTGGGAAATGTAAATTAGTTAGCGATCGCGTGTTAACTAAACTGGTTCAATGGTGTTGTCCTGTCAATCAACCATTAGGCGTCTGTTTCAAACAACAAGGTGTTTTAACGCGCTTAAATTTAGAACAACTGTTTCAAATTCAACTGTTGCAGCAATTGTCTGTGCTTTTTCAACTGCAAGATGGTTCTTTTCGATTTGATTCCTTGGCGGTAATTCCTACTCAAGAAATGACCGGGTTAAGTATTCCGGCGACAGAAGCCACCTTAATGGGATTGCGCGTTTTAGCCCATTGGGATAATTTGGCGGGTAAATTACCAGATCCAAATCAGAATTTACTCCGTAAAATTGCGGGTTATCCTTCCTATCGACTAGATACATTAGAATGGCAAATTTGGCAGTATAGTAAAGACGCTGTATCGCTTTATACCATTGCCAAAAATCTCAAGTTTCCGGTAGAACAGGTTCAACACATTGCCTTTAGGTTGATTAGCATGGGGTTAGCTGAAGCCATTCCTTAAGCCCCGCTCGTAGTAAGCGCTTTAGCGCTATAAACGCTCGCCTTGATTAAATCTTAGAACCCGTTTTAACGTGTTATAGCTTTTAGCCAGAACTTGAGTTCAAGGCTTAAGCTAATCTAGGTGATATTCAATTGAATTAAACTACTTTAGCTTTGACGCGGAAATTTATTTTCCGGCTATATTTTATTTTTGATCATCCCAATCCAAATGTTTTATCCCCCATTCATGCATCGCTTCAAGAATCGGTTGAAGACTCTCACCTAATGGTGTTAAAGAATACTCAACCTTTGGCGGAACTTGCAGATAAACCTCCCGATGAACAATACCATCCGCTTCCAGTTCTCGTAACTGTTGCGTCAGCATTTTCTGGGTAATACCATGTAAAGCCCGATGTAACTGACCAAAACGCTTCACCCCTGCCAATAATTCCCGCAGAATCAAGACTTTCCATCGACCGCCAATAACCTCTAATGTACGTTCTACAGGACAATTGGCGCGTTCACTCTCGGCGCGTTTGGTTGCCATAGTATCGTTTTGGTAACTAGCTTACTTTCAAGTGCATACTTCCCATAATAGTGGTATGGGTTTTATAGTTGAACTATCAGGACTTACGCAGCCACACCATATATATTGGTTAAGGTGCGTTACGCTACGCTAACACACGATGGCGGCGTGGCACACCTAATTTGATAGATTAGCTTGGGTTCGTAGTAAGGGCTTTAGCCCTATATTTTGTTGGGATGCTTCCTGGGAATACCTAACCCAGTCCGATGGTTATAGGGATAACAAAGGAAAAAGGACGAATGACAAATGATTAAACTTCGCAAATCTCAAGACAGAGGACATGCTAATTACGGTTGGTTAGACACCTATCACACCTTTTCATTTGCAAACTATTATGATCCAAACGCGATGGGATTTCGTAGCCTGCGGGTTATTAATCAGGATCGGGTTAGCCCCGGTGCAGGATTTGGTACTCACGGACATCGGGACATGGAAATTATTACTTATGTTTTAGATGGGGCGCTAGAACATAAAGATAATATGGGGAATGGTTCCGTGATTTATCCCGGTGATGTACAACGGATGAGTGCGGGAACAGGGATTCGTCATAGTGAATTTAATCATTCACAAACGGCATCGGTTCACTTGTTGCAGATTTGGATTTTGCCCGATAAAAATGGACATAATCCTAGCTATGAACAGAATAACTTTGGCATCGCCAAGAATCCTGGACAATTTCATTTAATTGCTTCAGGTGATGGCAGAGAAAACTCCCTGACGATTCATCAAGATGTAAACGTATATGCAGCCGTCTTGACAAAGCGCGATCGCATCACTCATTCTTTCCCACCTCAACGCTATGGCTGGCTACAGGTAGCGCGAGGTACGATTACGGTGAACGGGTTAGCCTTAGAGTCAGGTGATGGTGCAGCTTTGAGTGAGGAAACGGATGTGACAATAGCGGCGACAACCGATACTGAAATTTTACTCTTCGATTTAGCATAATCTGAACTGTTGGAATAGTAAAGCCACTTTATCCAAATCTTTATCCCCCGGCGATCGCTCAACGCCACTGGATAGATCAATCCCATTGGGGTGCAATCGTTTCAACGCTTCGCCAATGTTCTCTGGGGTTAAGCCGCCAGCCAGAAACCACGGCAAAGGGGGATTAAATTCAGCTAGCTTTTCCCAGTCGAGTGTCTTACCCGTACCCCCTAGCATTTGGGGATGATAAGCATCGAGTAACAAGGTATCGACACAACTGACATAGCGATCGGCTACCTGTAAATCTTCCGGCGTTTTCACCCTCAACGCTTTGATCAATTCAATCTCAGGCAGAAATTGCCGCAATTGGCTGCAAAATTCGGGGGATTCATTTCCATGAAGTTGAATGCCGTTCAATTTGGCTTGGGTAACCGTGGCGCAGATGTCTTCAACGGAAGCGTTGGCAAATACGCCGATAGTATCCATCGATATCGTCAATGAGTCTAGGATCAATCCGATTTGATTGGGGGTGACGTACCGGGGGGAAGCTGCTACACATACGAATCCCAGGGCGGTTGCACCCTTTTGCGCGATCGCTTGTCCTTGTTCTGGTTTGGTAATGCCACAAATTTTAACCCGCATCGATAGCCCCATTCTTGTTTTTTCGTTAAATTGTTAAATATTACAACATTTTATGAATTTTATCCCGATAATTCTTTATTATTTTTTCACTTGTATCTGTTTATCAAGACCAGGAGAATATACAATGCTTAACACAACCTTATTCGCGGCGGTGCAATCGTTTGTACCCTCAACCCCTAGCTGGACTCCCACTGTGGGGCTAGTGATGATTATCTGCAACTTGGTGGTACTGGTTGCAGGGTACTACGCGATTCAAAATCCGGGTGTGGGACCGGATTTACCCCTGCCAAAACCCGCCATTTTCAAGCGTTTCGGTGTGACCGAACTGTTGGCAACGGCTAGCTTGGGACACCTGGTTGGCGCTGGTGTGATCTTGGGACTGAGTAACGCCGGGGCACTCTAAGTCGGGATTTCGAGATCCCTTCTTCCCTTCTGAGATCCCCGACTTCTTGAAGAAGCTGGGGATCTAAAAGCTGATATCGTAGAATACGAATACTGTCAATTACCCCTAGTCCAGGTAAACGTCATAGGAAGCAAAAACCTTGATACAGTCAAATTGGCGAATTGGCTCATTATTCGGAATACCTTTCTTTATTGACCCGTCGTGGTTTTTTATCTTAGCCTTGGTGACCTTACTCAAGGCGGGGAATTTCGATCCGAGTTTTCAGTCAATTTCCGCCTGGAGTCTGGGGTTGGTGATGGCGCTATTATTGTTTGCTTCGGTGTTATTGCATGAACTAGGGCATAGTTTAGTGGCGCGATCGCAGGGAATTAAAGTCAATTCGATTACTCTGTTTATCTTTGGCGGCGTGGCGTCGATTGACCGTGAATCTCAGACTCCCGGTGATGCGTTCCAAGTCGCGATCGCAGGTCCTGGGGTTAGCCTCTGCCTGTTTGGTCTATTCTATGGGTTAACTCAGGTACTGCCTACGGACAATCTGGGATATGTGGTGGCGGCGGATCTGGCACGGATTAATCTTGTATTAACCCTGTTTAATTTAATCCCTGGATTACCCCTCGATGGTGGACAAGTTCTCAAAGCGGCAATCTGGAAGCTGACGGGGAATCGCTTGCAAGGGGTACGTTGGGCAGCACAGGGGGGTAAAGTGATTGGCTCTTTAGCGATCGCGGTATCCGTAGGACTGACTTTGTTAACTGGAGTATGGACAATCCTGTGGTTGGCGTTGATCGGCTCTTTTGTGTATCGCAATGCCAATGCTTATGATCGCCTGACCATCTTACAAGAAGCCTTACTTCAGCTTCAAGCTTCCGACGCCATGACCCGCGATTTTCGTGTCCTGGATGCCACCATGAGCTTACGGTCTTTTGCGGATGAGTACATTCTGGCAGATATTCAGACGAATAAGCCGTATTATGCCGCGTCGGAGGGACGTTATCGCGGTTTAGTTAAGATTCAAGATTTACAAACAATCGAACGCAGTCGCTGGGAAATGGAGTCCCTGGAGAGTCTGGTTCACCCGTTATCGGAAATTGCCACAGTTGAGGAGAAAACTCCGTTAATAGACGTAATTAATACTCTGGAAACTTGTCAGCTAAAGCATCTAACCGTACTTTCTCCCGCAGGCGCGATCGCGGGTGTTATTGACCGAGGCGATATTGTCCAGGCGGTAGCAGGGCGTCTCAATTTACCGATTTCCCAGGAGCAAATCCAGCAGATTAAGGCAGAGGGGAGTTATCCATCCTGGTTAAAGTTGTCTGCGATCGCTAAAGCTACAACGTCCTAGTGCATCGCCCTTGGAAATACTTGAGCAGCTTCGGAAGCTGGGGGAGCTGGGGGAGCTGGGGGAGCTGGGGGAGATATTAGCTGTTCAGTTATTTCTGCCTTCTTGCACTAGAAGACAGAGGACATCTTATCTTTTCCCGTTCCATTTCTACTGTTTACTGGAGCAGGGAATTAAAAAGTGCTAATGAAGCCCGTTTTGCTGTGAGTAAAATAGACCCGACAATGAGCAGTTTTATCGCGAGTGGCGCTAAAATCAGATTCAACACCAGACAAAGTAACGCGATGATAGTTGCCCCTACTTGCACTAATTCCTCTGCGACATGGGTATGAATGTAAACCGCGACAAGAGCGATCGCCAGAATCAGCAGGGACGGTATATTCATCGAACAGTGCCTCAATACAGCTTGTGATGGTTATTTTGATTATCGACTACATCCCCCAGTCAAGACTTCCGTAAAACTTCTTAATATAACTACGCCGATTGGCTGAGTGGTTAGATTAGTGGTTAATTACCCCCAGTTAACAGTCATTTAGAGACGTGCCATGGAACGTCTGTACTGTAGGGGCGGGTTTAGCCACTAAATTCAGATATCCACCAATAAATGAACAACAAAACCCGCCCTTCTGTGGATAATGCAACTGGGTCAGTCTTTCAACCCGTTTTAACGGGTTTAAGCTTTTAGCCAGAACTTTAGTTCTAGGCTCAAATCTTCGTCAACCCAACCTACAATCTATTTCACTGTCATGCCATAACATACTGGACTGACACAGCTAAAATTGTGGATTAGATTAGACCATTGAATCGGGCGCAAGTCTTTGCGCCCCTACGGTTTCGGCTCTCCCATTCTAATTCATCAAATAAGGTGTGCCACGCCAATACAATGGGTTATAACTTATAATTCATCGCCTCTTGCTTGACTCGTTGATACTCAGATTCAATTTGGGCAACGAGTTCACATAAACCTGTTGTAACTTGAGACTTGCTTAAATTTTCTAAGTCTTGACAAAGCTGGGAGAATTTAATCGCCCCTAATGCCGCACTCGATGATTTTAAGGTATGAGCCGTGTGTTGCAAAGTGGGTAAATTATTCTCTTGCAGGGCTATTTTAAGCGTTTCCAACATGGCGGGGGTATCTTCTAAATAAATATCAATTAATTGACGCAGCATTTCCGTCGCACTCTCGCCCATCATGTCGTGAAAGGTTTGTAAGACTTGGGGGTCAAGGGCTGACTCAGTTTGGAGTGCGGGTTCTGGGGGTTCCTCTGTCGGCTGACTCTGAGACAGAACCCGAACTAATTCATTGACGCGAATTGGTTTGCTGATATAGTCATCCATTCCTACCTCCAAACATTTTTCGCGATCGCCTTGCATAGCGTTGGCTGTCATGGCAATAATTCGCGGGCGGTTTGCGGGTAACCATTGCTGGCAAATATGGCGGGTGGCGTCTAAACCATCCATTTCTGGCATTTGTACATCCATGAATACGACATCATAAGGCTGACGGCGCAGGGCTTCAATTACTTCCAATCCATTCCCGGCGACATCGGCGCGATATCCCATGCGCTGCAATAACTGCAAGGCTAATTGTTGATTGACTTTGTTGTCTTCCGCCACTAAGATTCGCAGGGGTATCCGTTGCGCCAAAGTGGGATCAAGAGAGGGTGAACCTACAGGCGATCGCTTGATTTTTGTTGGTTGTCCACTCAGGATTTGCGTTAACAGGTTGTAGAGTTGCGACTGCTTAATTGGCTTACTTAAAAAGGCAGCAAAATTCGCTTCCACGACTCCAGAGGCAATCTCAGGTTTACCCATGGACGATAAGATTAATAAGGGGAATTCTTTATCCTTAAACTGGTGACGGATTTGTTCCCCCAAGGTAATCCCGTCCATTCCTGGCATCTGCATATCCAGAATGGCAATATCATATTGTTCACCTTGAGACAGCCATGCTAACGCCTCTTGACCCGATTCCGTGGCTTGTGATTCCATCCCCCAAGACTGGGCTTGTCGGATTAGAATTTGGCAGTTTGTCGTATTATCATCGACAATTAATAGCCGTTTTCCGGCTAGGTAAGTGGCACAGATGGGTTGTTCGACTACGGCTGAATCGGGGATTGATTCAGATAGAATTGTGAAGTAAAAGGTTGAACCTCCCGAACTCTCTTCTCCGCTATCAGTGGCTATCCATCCCGCAGGCGGATTTCCGGCGACTGATCCGCCACTTTCTACCCACATTTGACCTCCCATCATTTCGCACAGGCGTTTACAAATGGCTAATCCTAATCCTGTTCCCCCATATTGGCGAGAGGTGGACGAATCAACCTGGCTAAAGGATTTAAACAGGCGATGAATCCGATCAACGGGAATACCAATTCCTGTATCTTTTACGGCAAATTGTAACTGATAGCGATCTCCCCTATCTTCCTCATCTGCCAAAATCTGGGCGGTTACGGAAACCAAAACCTCCCCAGTTGGCGTAAATTTAACCGCATTACTAATTAAATTCACTAAAATTTGACGCAACCGCGTCACATCTCCGGCAATCCAGTTGGGGGTTTGGGAGTCAATTAAATAGGCTAATTCTAGATTTTTCTCGGCGGCTTTGGTGGTGAGGAGATCCAGCGCTTCTTCAATGCAGGTGCGGAGTTCAAAGGGTTGTTCCTCTAACTCCATTTTCCCCGATTCAATTTTTGAGAAATCCAGAATATCGTTAATAATCGTCAGTAGGGCATCCCCACTATTGCGAATCGTTTCGGCAAAATAGCGTTGATCTGAGGTCAATTCAGTATCCAGCAGTAACCCCGTCATCCCAATCACGGCATTCATCGGTGTGCGAATTTCATGACTCATCGTTGCCAAGAATTCACTTTTGGCTTGGGTGGCGGCTTCGGCGGTTTGTCGGGCTTTTTCTAAGGCTACATTTTGTTCGGTTAACTGTTGACGTTGGCGAGTTTCCTGTTCCCACAAATGCGCCTGGGCGATCGCAATCCCCACTTGATCAGCAACGGCTTCGAGTAACTCAATTTCATGACTTGACCAATGGCGATAGGAATCACACTGATGCAAGCCAATAATCCCATTCGGTTCCCCTTGATAGGAGGTGCGAATTGCCAGCATCGATTTTAATCCAATCTGACAACATATTTGGGTACAGCATAACAACAATGGATCGGCATAGACATCTGGTGAGGAGATTGCCTTGTCTTGTTTTAATAACTGTTGAACATGAGAATTTCCCCGAATGGGAACTTCTAACTGGAGAATGGATTCATATCCTGTTTCTAAATATTCTGCCACAAAGGGAATGGCTGGTGTCGGTTCCGTCAGGTAAGTATGAATCACACAGCGATTGACGCCAAAAGCCTGACCAATTTGGGTAGCGGTGGTTTGAAAGATTTCTTTGGTGTTTAAACTGCGGCGAATTTCTTGGGTGATTTGCTTTAGCAGAACGGTTCGCATTAATTGTTGCTGAAGCGCGATCTCGGCTTGCTTGCGATCGCTAATATCAATGGATACTCCTAAGACGGCGGGAACATCGGAGTCAGCGACACAAAAGGGTATTTTTGTAGTTTGCAGAATTCGAGTCTCGCCTTTAGCATTGGTAATCGTTTCTTCGGGAATATAAAGAGTTTCTCCACTGGTAATAACGTGCAAGTCTGCTTCTCGATATTGATGGGCATCGTCTACTGATGGGGCAACCTCTGTTTCAGGTTGATCCAGTAAGGCTTCAACGGTAGTTCCGTAAGTATCAGCGACGGCTTGATTGACTAAAATAAACTGACCTTCTTTATTTTTAGCAAAGATGAAATGGGGAACTAAATCAATCACCTGGCGAAGCTTTTGTTCGCTGGCTTTGAGTTGTGCATCTGCCCATTTGTAGTGAGTAATATCCCGGAGTGTGCCAGAGGTTCCGGTGATTGTATTATCGGGGGCAAAGGTTAATTGGGCATGAACTTCAATCCAGCGATATCCGCCATCTTTGGTCAGATATCTGACTTCATGCTGGCAATAGTCTTTTTTTCGTTCCAGTAAGGGTTGAAATAACTCTACGTTGCGTTGGCGATCATCGGGATGAATATACTCTAAGAAATTTGTGCCAATGCTTTCGCCTAAGGTAAAGCCAGTAATCTCTGTCCACGCGGGATTTAAGAATGTCCATACCCCCGTTGCATCGGTTTGGAAAATGACTTCTTTAACGCTTTCAATCACTGAACGATAATTTTCTTCACTCTCCCGCAGTCGTTCTTCGACTTGCTTGCGATCGGTAATATCAATACAGGAACCAGTATATCCGGCAAAGTGACCAGTGGATGTAAACCGAGGCACGCCTGTATCTAAAATCCAGCGATAGTTGCCATCATGTCGGCGTAAACGGTATTCCATGCGAAACCGTTTTTGGGCTTTAAATGCGTTGGAATAGGTTTCGATACAATAGTGATAATCATCAGGATGAACTCCGTCTGTCCAGCCATCACCTATTTCTTTGTCTAAGGTGCGTCCGGTAAATTCTAACCAGGTTTTATTGAAAAAGTAACAGCGACTATCGGTTCCGGCTAACCAGATTAAGACGGGGGCGGTGTCGGCTAGCAGGCGAAAGCGTTCTTCACTTTCTCGCAGTCGTTCTTCAGCGAGTTTACTTTCGGTAATGTCTTCAATTGAGCCTTCATAATAGAGAATATTTTCCGATAGGTCGATGACGGCACGGGTATTTTTGCGAATCCAAATTTTCTGTCCATCTTGGCGATAAACCTGGATTTCAAATTTAGATACGGCTTTTTTTTGTTGGATTAATTTGGTTAAACGTCTATGGTCATCCGGATTAACATAAAGTTGTTGTTCAATATTTTTTATAGAGTTTAAAAAATGGCTGGGTGAAGCATAGCCAAGTATCTGGGCAAAGGCTGGGTTAACACTGATATAGATACCATCAGGGGTACGTTGAAATATGCCCTCAACGGCATTTTCAAAGATACTACGATAATTAGCTTGACTCAGGCTTAATTGTTCATTAGCTGTCTGGAGTGCAGCGGTTCGTTCTTCAACCAGTTCTTCTAAATGGTTACGATAGTCGGCTAATTCTTCTTCGGTGCGTTGGCGTTCTTTAATTTCCGCGATCGCCCGATCTCTCATGGTGCGATAGTTATGAACTTGTTGAGTGAGTTCAGTAACATCTTGAATCGATAATAAAGCATAATACTCGCCATCTTTTTCACTAGGAACGGCGGTAACGGTGGTATGTTGAATCCGTAATGATCCGTCGGCTAAAGGTGCAGGAATCAGGTGGACATGAAGTTGGGAGGAAAAGACAGTGGGTGGTCCTCCAGTGAAAATTTGTTGGAGACGGGTGGTATATTTGGGATGATTCAGGTGGGGAAAATGATCGGTAATTTTTTGACCGAGGATTTGCTGTTTGGAGAGATGCGTCCAGTTTTCCAAGCAGCGATTCCAATATAAAACCACTAAATCAGATCGCAGGACACAGTTGCCTATAGGGACTTGATCCAGGACATGAAATTGATGCGCCGCTGTTTGGATTTCAGTCGCGATCGCGGTTTTATTTTCAGGGTAATTTACGTGAGATGATAACACCATGTTTATTAGAAAATGCAATAGAGTAGGCAATTAATTAACCAATTGTATGGGCGGGTTTAGGGACTAAATTCACCTGTTTACCGATAACTGAACAGCAAAACCCGCACTTCCTAATTCATTATTTTATAAATAAATTATTCAATCTATACCGATAAAGCCAATGTAACCGTAAACATGGTTCCTTCTCCCACTTGACTGTTTACCGTAATCTCACCCCCTTGTAAATCAACCGCCCGTTTAACAATCGCTAACCCCAATCCCGTTCCCGAAATATTCCCCACATTTTGCGCCCGATGAAACGCCTCAAAGAGTTTTTCTTGATCGGCTAAAGGAATCCCAATACCTTGGTCTTTAATTTGAAAGATGGCGGATGAATCCTGACAGACGAGGTTCAAGGTAACGATTCCACAATTGGGAGAATACTTAATCGCATTCGAGATTAAATTCGTCAGAATATGCCGCAACAGCTTCTCATCCATGCAGACATTAAGGTTTGGGCATTGATGGGTAAAGACCAGAGAATGATGCTGTCCTAAACTCAACTGTAACTCCTCAATCAAGCCGTGGCAAAATTCAACTAAATCCAGAGAGACAGGCTGCAACTGAAGTTTTCCGGCTTCGGCTTTGCCAATCAGAGTGACATCTTCTAAAACTTGGACTAAATGTTTAACCGTTCCTTGAATACGATGGATATGGGTGAGTTTTTTATCCGGTGTCCATTTATGACCATAATGTTCCAGTAATTCCGCCGAACTTAAAATAGTAGTTAGGGGTGTGCGAAACTCATGAGAGGTCATAGTAACAAAACGGGATTTGAGTTCACTGAGTTCTTTTTCTTTAGCTAAAGCTTTGCGAACCTCTTCTTCCGCTTGCTTGCGATCGGTAATATCAATTCCCACAGAAACCGCTGCCCGTCCTTGTTGGTATTTCTGAGCAACAATTAAGTAACTCCGGGTGGTATCATTGACGTAAGCCTCAATCACTTGACTAGCCGCTGGTTCGGGACTGGCGATAAATTGTCGCATAAAGTCAGCAAAGCCGGGACTCGCTTTCATAAAGCCAACATCTTGACCAATAAAATGATTGGGAGTCAAGTTAAAGGTATCAGCAAGATGGCGATTAACCCCCAGATATCGCAAATCCGAATTCACCCAAGAGACGAAACCAGGAACCGCATCAAAAACCGCTTGTAATTGTTCTTCTTGAGACCGTAAAGCGGCTTCGGCGCGTTGTCGTTCTTGGACTTCTGCTAAAGCGCGATCGCGCATTTTTCGATAGTCTTGAACTTGTTGACTAAGTTCAGTAACATCTTGAATGGATAAAAGGGCGTAGTAGTCTTTTTCGGTTAAGCCGGGTATAGCGGTGACAGTGGTACGCTGAATTCGCCGTTGTCCATCGGGTAAATAGGCGGGAATAAAATGAGGATGAAGTTGGGCGGAAAAAATGGTCGGAGGTCCCCCGGAAAAGATGGACTTCAGCCGCTTTTCGTACCGGGGATGGTTTAAATCAGCGAAATAGTCACTAATTTTGTGACCTAAAACTTGACCTCTCGATAGGTGTGTCCAATCCTCCAAACAACGATTCCAGAATAAGACAATGAAATCGGATCGGAGAATACAGACACCCAAAGGCATTTGGTCAAGAACACCAAATTTTTCAGCGGCAATTTCTATCTCATGCATGGACGGATTAAGGGGTCATTGGTCATTGGTCTTATGTCATTGGTCATTCGTTATTGGTCAAAACCATGAATCAGATTACACAGTAGTTAGCATCGCGATCGCGTCCAGCAACACGTCGAAGGAACCGACTTCAAAGACGAGGATAATATCGCCGCGAATCTGAAGTTGTTCGATAAAAAATTGGGTTTGGGCTAAAAGGATAGTATTCTCCTGCTGATTGTCGCCGACGTTGATTAAGTTTTCGACAGTATCCTCGATGTAGCTGGGAATGGCATAGTCGAGGCGTTGATTGAGGACGTTACTAATTGACCCAATCACGCTGTTGATTAAGATATTGCCAATCTCACTTAACGTACCAATGCGAACAGCGTCTAAATCCGGTGTTCCTAATTCTTCACCCGTGAGAACAGCGGCGAGAATCGAAGCACTATCGGTGGGAAAAACTAACTCCGCTAAACCCGAAAAAGATCCAGAGAAGTCTTGGCGAACTGCTGCAACTTGTTCCCCACCGAGGCGAGTTTCCATTTCAGATTGAAAATCCAGAGGCGACCCAATTTTAATATAGGGAACTTGGAGGCGAATCGGGGCTTCCAGCATTTCATTCAGGACGCTAGCCGCCCGACCGACACCAATATTAACGATTTCTTGGATCGCGTCAATTTGATCGGGAGTTAAGTTCATACAGTCTCCTGGGGACAAGCTAAGATTTCACCAATAACGCGACGTAATTCGGCTTCTTTGGGGGGTTTATTAATAAAGCCTGATCCGCCTAACTCACGACAACGCTGGCGCACATTTTCCTGAATATCGGCGGTGATCACAATGACGGGGGTATTAATTTGGCGATCGCGCAAGGCGGCGAGGAGTTGAAAGCCATCCATAACGGGCATGAGCATATCGGTTAAGATACAGTCGGGTTGATGTGCGATCGCCTTATCCAGTCCTTCTTGTCCATTAGTGGCTTCTAGGGTTTCATGTCCATCCGCGACAAGGGTTTTCCGGATCATCCGTCGGGTAAACGCGGCGTCATCAACGATTAGAATTAATGCCATAGTTTCCTCGATTTTGGTTACAGTTTTTTGCGGTTAAACAGTTGGTTGAATGAAGTTAGCAAGTCGGTTGGGTTGAGGTATGAAACCCAACTCTCAACGAATCTGCACAGTTGATCAGGGCGGGTTTAGTAACATAAGGATGAAAAAACACGATAATAGTGAAACCCGCCCCTACTCATCAAAACCGTTTCATCCTTGTCTTTTATTGTCTAGCGAATGTCCGAGAATGTCATTCGGTGAAATCACGGATCTTTCTCATCCAGCCTTCTCAAGTTGGGTGGGATCACCGATAGCAGCGTTCCCTGCGCCAAGATAGACTCGGTTTAGTGGCGAAACTCAGTGAAATTGAATCCCACTGACTTCCGCCGTATTTTTCTTGAAATAATTCCTGTCAGCTTTAACCATTAACGTCCCAGACTACATGCAAGCCATTACTTAACTATCATGGATGAAGACATCAAAGCCTTTTTGGTAGAAAGCTACGAGAATATTAGTCAGATTGAGACGGATCTAGTCACATTAGAGAAAAATCCCACCAATAAAGATTTACTCGAAGGAATTTATCGTTCCTTACATACAATTAAAGGAAACTGCGGCTTCATGGCGTTTCCCACTCTAGAAGCCCTTACCCACAGTGGTGAAAATTTGCTTAGTTGTCTACGAGATGGACAATTGCAGCTAAATGCGGAGATTACCAGCAGCTTACTGGAACTCCTAGACGCCATGCAGCAAATCTGCGCCCAGATAGACGCGATCGGACAAGAAGGCGAGGTTGACTATTCTGGCTTAATTCAGACATTAAATCAACTGCAATCTAGAGATAGGGGAGATGAGGGCGGGTTTTGTACAAACGTTACCATTAATAGCCAAAAGGAAATCCCTAAACCCGCCCCTACAAATCCTGAAGGGTCAAAACTTCCCTGCGATCGCGAGGAGTTGATGTCGGCGTTGACAACCCCAAATACAGTACAGTCAATCCGAGTCGATATCAATCTTTTGGATAAGTTGATGAATTTGGTGGGGGAATTGGTATTAGTTCGCAATCAGATTCAACAATTCTCCACGCTGCAAGATGAAACCGCCTTTGTTACTACCTCCCAGCAATTAAACCGACTGACAACAGAGTTGCAAGAAGGGGTCATGAAAACCAGAATGCAGCCGATTAGTACAATTACGCGCAAGTTTCCTAGGGTAGTTCGGGATGTTGCGATCGCGACGGAAAAACAGGTGCAATTGGAGATAGAGGGAGAAGAGACGGAACTAGATAAAACGATTATTGAGGCGATTAAAGATCCCTTAACGCATTTACTCCGTAATTGTGTGGATCATGGGATTGAATCCCCAGATATACGTCAAACTCAGGGAAAATCCGCCACCGGGCGATTACGTCTGCAAGCCTTCCATGAAAGTGGTTATGTAACGATTGAAATTTCGGATGATGGGGCGGGAATTGATTCAGAACGCTTGAAACAAAAAGCGTTAAGCTTAGGCTTAATTACGCCGAATCAAGCCAATCGCTTAAGTGATACTGATGCCCTTAATTTAATCTTTATTCCCGGTTTTTCTACCGCTAATTGTGTAACGCGCTTATCGGGGCGGGGAGTGGGAATGGATGTAGTAAAAACCGATGTAGAAAAGGTTGGCGGTACGGTAGACGTTCACACTCAACTTGGCTTAGGAACGACATTTAAACTAAAAATTCCCTTAACCTTGGCAATTATTCCCGCCTTAATTGTCACCAGTGGCGGCGATCGCTACGCCATTCCTCAAACCAGTCTTTTAGAATTAGTTCGCTTGCAGGGAGAACAAGCGGATCACGGGATCGAATATGTCCACAAAGCCCCTGTGTATCGGTTGCGGGGTAAATTATTACCCCTGGTGTATTTGAATCGGGAACTGGAATTAGTGGAATGGGAACCGGAACCCGCCCATCCGCAATCGGAAATCATGCTGAACATTGTGGTTCTGCAAGTCGATAATTTTACCTTTGGCTTAGTGGTTGATGCAATTAATGATACTCAAGAAATTGTCGTTAAACCCTTAGGTAAACTACTCAAAGAAACCCCTTGTTTTGCCGGAGCCACAATTTTAGGGGATGGAAAAGTGGCATTAATTTTAGATATATTTAGTTTAGCATCACGGGCGGGGGTACTTTCAGATGAACAAACAAACGCTTTAATTCAGCAAGAAATGTCCTCTCAATCCACTATCGAAACCGTGCAAATGTTACTGTTATTTGAAGCTTTAGATAACAGCCGCATGGCAATTCCCTTGTCACGGGTAGTGCGTTTAGAAGAATTTCCCAGAACCGCGATCGAACAAGTGGGCGATCGCCAAGTGATTCAGTATCGCGACCAAATTCTCTACCTAGTTAATTTTGCCAATGTATCTTTTGTTAGTAGTCAGCGCTTTAGCGCTGCTAACCCCAAAACAGCCGTATTAGACGCTGATCTGCTGCAAGTTGTCGTCGTTGCTTGTCAAAGTGGACGCCAAATTGGATTAGTGGTGCAACGCATGGTGGATATCGTCATGGAAGACCTTTGTATCACAGGTGAAGCCACTCGTCCAGGGGTGCAGGCGATCGCGGTTATTCAGGGTCAAGTGACCGAACTTTTAGACATCGAAGCAATTTAATGTCATTCGTCATTCGTCATTCGTCATTCGTCATTCGTCATTATAAATACTTCCCTCATCATGGCTCAATTCCATCAATTTTGTACCTTTTTTCTCGACCATTTCTTCTTAGGGCTAGAAGTGGAAAACGTGCAAGAAGTTATTCGCTATCAGTCGATTACCCGCGTTCCCTTAGCACCGCCAGCCGTGCGGGGATTAATTAACCTACGGAGTCAGATTGTTCCGGCTGTGGATTTACGTCAATTTCTGGAGTTAGATCAAAATGTCACTAAGATACCCGTTGAAACAGAACTGCATGAAGATAGCGAACACCTCCCTCTTAATGTGGTTGTGCGAACGGCTGATGAGGTGATTAGTTTGCTTGTTGATGATGTGGGAGAAGTGTTAGAAATTTCCGATAATTGCTTTGAAAAATCCCCAGAAACTTTAACGGGAAACGCACGGCAATTAATTCGTGGCGCGTATAAACTTACCGATCAACTTCTGCTGATTCTCGATACCGACAAAGTTGTTGAACTCACCATTTTTAAACCAACTCTTCGGAATTAAATAATGTATACGTCAGCAAGTCAAGGGCTAAAGAATACAGAAACGTCAAACTCATTCCTTAAAGAAGGACAAAGGACAAAGGACAAAGGACAAAGAACAAAGGACAAAGAACAAAGAACAAAAAATAATGAACCTCGACCATCTCAAAGGAATTCACAAATTAGGAGAAGCCATGAACCTCGATAAACTCAGCAAACCCGGACGCTTAGTCTTTTTCCAAAATCAAGAGACCAATGGAAGCAATGAACATCATCATAGTGAAACCATGGTATCTGAACCTAAACACACGCCGACAGCTTCGCAGCCAAGCCATGAAATTGAGGGAATTCTCTTATCCCCAGAAAACTTTAATGAACTCCTCCAAGCCCTAAAAAGTGCCAGAGATGGTAACTTTAATGCCCGACTCACTGAGGAAAACGGCTGGGGCGAAATTGCTCAAGTTTTCAATGAATGGATGGGTGTTAACCAAACCGTTATCCATGAAATTGTCCGAGTTAGTAAACAGGTTGTTCAAGACGGTAAACTCACCGAACGACTGGGACGCCAACAGCAAACAACCGTATTAAAGGATTGGGAAAATTATGCCGGGCGCTGGTTATATGGGGCTGAACCTGTATCTCCACCCCCCTATTTAAAAGGAGGATGGGCAACAACAACCACCGCGATTAATACCCTGATCCACACCCTCGCCCAACCCACCCTCGCCGCCCAGGATGTACTGAAAGCGATCGCGGCTGGTGATTTGTCCTGTAAAATGCCTCTAGAGATTAACAATCAGCCGTTAAAGGGTGATCTTTTAAGCCTGAGTACCACGATTAATACACTGCGGGATAATATCGAGGCATATACCAATGAGAAAAACCGCGTCGCCCGTTTAATTAGTGTCGAAGGAAACCTGAGTAGTCGCGCTGTTGTGGAAACGGCTACCGGAATCTGGAAAGACTTAACCGAAAACATTAACCAGATGGCGGCAAATCTCAAGGAAGAAGTTGAAAATATTACCCAATTAACCTCAGCCATTGCTCAAGGTGATCTCTCCAAAAACGTTACTGCAAAAACCACAGGCGACTTCAAACAACTGACCGATAATGTCAATCGAATGGCAAGCAATTTAACCAAATCCGTCGGTAAAATTGCCTCAGTCGCCACGGCTGTTGCTCAAGCTTCGGAAGACATGAACCTGGTGAGTCAACAACTCAATGAAAACGCCGTACATACCTCCGGACAAGCCCAAACTGCGTCAGCTTATGCCGAAGAAGTCAACCGCAATGCTCAAGTGGTGGCGACAGGGGTAGAAGAAATGAGCGCCAGTATTAAAGAAATTGCCAAAAGTGCGGCGGATGCGGCGCGAGTCGCGACAACGGCGGTTAATATGACTGAAAGCACTAACCAAACGATTACCAAATTGGGTCAAAGTAGCGCAGAAATTGGTAATGTGATTAAGGTAATTACCTCCATTGCCCAACAAACGAACCTCCTCGCACTTAATGCGACAATTGAAGCCGCCCGCGCCGGGGAAGCGGGGAAAGGATTTGCCGTTGTTGCCAATGAAGTGAAGGAACTGGCGAAACAAACCGCCAAAGCGACAGAAGACATTAGCCAAAAAATCGAAGCGATTCAAGGTGACACCAAAAGTTCGGTGGAAGCGATTAGTCAAATTACCACGATTATTAATCAAATCAACGACTTCCAAAACACAATCGCCAGTGCGGTAGAAGAACAAACTGCGACGACGAATGAAATGGCTCGCAACGTCGCCGAAGCCGCCCAAAGTACCTCACAAATTCCCCAAAATATCAATAGTGTTGCGGACGCGGCTCAAAAAACTACCTCCCTCGCCAGCAATACGTTGAAATCGGCGGCGGAACTTGCCGAACTCGCGTCGGAATTACAAGCCTTGGTGAATCAGTTCAAGTATTAATTAGTGAAGGGAATGTTTTGATTGTGTAGGGGCGGGTTTTACAACTATCGTTTCTTACCTCACCTAAATGTGACTAAACCCGCCCATCTATGTCAACTAAACCCCTCACCCCCAGCCCCTCTCCCACGCGGGGGAGAGGGGAGCCAGAGGCAAGAGAGTTCGGTTCCCCTTCTCCCATGAAACAAAAGCTCCCGCATCCTCTGTCATCCCCCTTCGCAGCTATGTATTACTAACATTAGCGAGAGTGATCGCTCTTGCCCCGCACCACAGACGTGCCATGGCACGTCTCTACATCTCCCCTACCCTACAATGCGTAAAATTCGCCTGCTCATCGTTGACGACTCGGTAATTATTCGTCAAAAACTCAGTGAAATCCTCTCTCAAGACCCTTTTTTAGACGTAGTTGGAATTGCCGCCAATGGTCAAATTGCCCTCTCTAAAATACCTCACCTGCACCCTGACTTAATTATCCTAGATTTAGAGATGCCAGAAATGGATGGCTTGCAAACATTAACTGCCATTCGCCAAAGTTATCCAAACTTGCCCGTGATTATGTTTAGTGCTTTCACCGAACGCGGTGCAGCAGCTACGTTAGAAGCCCTTTCTCTCGGCGCTCAGGATTATGTTACTAAACCAACAAAATTGGGAACAGGTGAGGCAGTTTCCGATTATTTAAAACGCGAATTAATTCCTAAAATTAAAGTCTTTTGTGCCGATATCTTAGGCGTATCTGACAATACACCGATCGCGCGATCGCGCCTCCCCAGCCAAACCGCCAGCCTGAAACTCGCCAAAGCCCAAGTTGTCGCGATCGGTGTGTCTACGGGGGGACCGAACGCCCTAGCCACGCTTTTATCCCGGTTTCCCGCCGATTTTCCCCTACCCATTGTCATCGTGCAACATATCCCTCCCCTATTTAGCAAACGTTTAGCCGAACGTTTAACCCATCAATGTCACATTTCCGTCGCCGAGGGCTATGAGGGGGCTGAACTGCGTCCGAGTCATGCGTGGATTACGCCGGGAGATTTCCACGGAATTGTCGTGCGCCGGGGGAAAACGGTACACCTGAGTTTACACCAAGCCCCACCCGAACATTCCTGTCGTCCGGCGGTGGATGTGTTATTTCGATCCGTTGCTAAGACATTTCCAGGGAGTGCGATCGCGGTGGTGTTGACGGGTATGGGACAAGATGGTTTGCAAGGGTGTCACCATATCCGCGACGCCGGGGGACATATTCTGGTTCAGGATGAAGCCAGTAGTGTGGTGTGGGGAATGCCCAAATCTATCGCCCAAGCGGGTTTAGCTAATAATATTTTACCCCTAGACCAAATCGCCGATGAAATTATCCAACTGGTTCGTTGAAATTCCTGAAGAGACTCCCATAAATGAACATAGCATCACGAAACCTGTAGGGGCGACCCGCTTCTCACATTTAACAACACCCGTCCACTCAATTGACTCGGGTCGCCCTCTTCTCCTCAGTCAGGGCGGGTTTAGTCACATCTGTTGTGAGGTCAAAAACGTTAATAGTCAAACCCGCCCCTACATAACAATTAAATCTTAAAACAATGCCAATACATCATCAAGATTTTAACTATTTACGCCAATTAGTACGCCATCATTCCGCCATGGTTCTGGATGCAGATAAAGCCTATTTAGCCGAGTTGCGCTTAACCCCTCTGGCGACGCAAATGGGATTTAGTTCTTTGGGGGAAATGATTGCCAATCTGCAAACGCAACCCTTTAATCAACGCCATGTCCAGGTGGTTGAGGGAATGCTGTTGACGGAGACATCCTTTTTCCGCGATCGCTATCCCTTTGACGCCCTTGCCAAGGTCATTCTGCCCGAACTTTTAACCAAACGGCAAACGCAACGAACCTTAAATATTTGGTGTGCGGCTTGTTCGAGTGGTCAAGAACCCTATAGCATTGCCATGCTACTGCATGAAGAGTTTCCCGAACTAATGAACTGGAAACTCCGATTAATTGCCACCGATCTCTCCAATGAGATCCTCAACCGTGCCAAAGCCGGACTCTATAGTCAACTTGAAGTGACACGGGGACTTCCCCTTTCCTTGTTAAATAAATACTTTCAACATAAAGGAAACCAGTGGCAAATTTGTGATAAAATACGCCACCGAATTGAATTTCAGCAACTTAATTTAGTAACCCATTCATTTACCCAATTCCATAAACTGGATATTATTTTTTTGCGTAATGTTTTGATTTACTTTGATTTAGCCACCAAAAAAGCCGTATTAGAAAAAATCCGGACAATTCTCGCGCCGGACGGTTATTTATTTTTAGGCGGTGGGGAAACTACCTTAAATTTAGATGACTCCTTTGAACGGGTGCAAGTAGATAAAGCGGTGTGTTATCGTCAGCGCTTATAGGGATTTTCGTTAGCCTAGTAGGGACACGAAATGTCGCGTCTCTACAGATATCGCCTGTACTAAACTCTAAACCTAAAATTGCTATGGTTCGTCTTCCTGCTCAAACTGACCCACCCCTTTCCCCTCGGCAAACCCTACCGACGATGTATGATTTACCGAGTGAACACCTGGAGGAACCCGGATTGCCTGACGAATTTCATAGTTTACAGCCGCACCTATTGCGACAAACGTTTCAGCCAGTTAACTGGAATCCAGAGGAAATTTTTGTGGGTGTTGACATTAATCTCTATTATGATTTACATCATCCCAACTGGTATAAACGACCGGATTGGTTTGCGGTGGTTGGTGTGTCTCGACTCTATGAAGGTCATGACCTGCGTTTAAGTTATGTGTTGTGGCAAGAATTGGTTAGTCCGTTTGTGGTGGTGGAATTATTATCTCCAGGGACAGAAGATGATGATTTGGGTCGAACCATTCGTCAAGCGGGGAAACCTCCGACTAAGTGGCAGGTATACGAACAGATTCTGCGAGTTCCCTATTATTTTATTTTTAGTCGCTATACCAATGAACTGCAAGCATTTCGCTGGGTGGCTGGTGCTTATGAATCGGCAGAACTAACCGATGGACGTTTGCTGATTCCTCCGTTGGGATTAAGTTTAGGATTATGGCAGGGATGTTATCAAGGAATTGAACGGTTGTGGTTGCGCTGGTTTACGAGTCAAGGAGACTTAATTCCCCTTCCTGAAGAAGACGCGATCGCGGCGAACCAACGGGCTACCCTCGCCGAAGAACGAGCCGAACGATTGGCGGCGCGGTTGCGGGAGTTAGGAGTTAATCCAGATGAACTCGATTAACACCAATCGAACCAGTAGGAACACAACCTGTTCGTTCGTAGTAGGCGCTTTAGCGCCTTATCAGCGCCGTTTCAGGAGAATATTAATCCAGATGAACTAGATTAACATCCTCCTGCCGCTTTTACCTAATCAATCCTGACCCGGAAGCGGACAAAGCCAATATTATCTGGGCTAATTGTTGATACATTTCCCACATTCACTAATACCGATCCATCAGGATTATTGGGGTTGGGACAGAAGGTATTAACCGGGTCTAACTCTCCGAAAAATGTGCCTAAGTCTGCATCTAAGGCATTGGTCAGAGGGTTATCAATTCCCGCTTGATTCAACAAAATCCCTTGACCCGGTGAAACACTATCTGAGATAAAAGTCGTGCCTTCGGGAATCGCGTCACAAACCTGAATACCGTTAACGGTTGTCCCACCATCGGAGAGGAAATAGATGGTGTATTCCACATTATCACCGCTTTGCAGGGTATTTTCCGGTCCCAACTGGATAATGCCTACAGGCGGACGTTGCGCCCAACCTGCTGCATCGTCATCGGGATTAGCTGGATCATCGTTAAAGCTGTTGAAGTCAATACCACTGATGGATACACCGTCGCGGGTGATATTGGTAATTCGCTTGACTAATCGCAGACGTGGATTGCCAGGACTACCAACCGTCACAATCGTCGGCTCATCATCCCCAGTACCGGGAAGGTTACCCAAATCTTCTCCATCATCATTGATTTGCGGCAACGATGGCGTGCCATCATCTCCTAACCCCGAAAGGGCATCGGTGAGAGAGAAGTCTACTGAACCGCCGCTTGATTGGGCTGTAGCTTGGTTTTGAATTTGTGTACCCGCCCCAGCCGTGACACGGACACTGTACATGATCATGACTTGACCACCACCAGTTCCTAATTGTCCTCGATTGTTGGGATTACTTAGGTTTTGATCCGTGGTGCCGTTGAAACTGGGATTAGCTTCTACGGTTGTCGTATTTCCGGCTGTTCCACTGCCATCTACACGTCGGAAGTTATAACTATCGGGGACAAAACTTACTTTGTCGGCTTCGATTTGGTCAGTGATTAAGACGTTAGTGATGGGAGCATTGGCTTCAGGGTTAGTGTAAATAACTGTGTATTCCAAAGTATCACCAGTAGTAACCGAACCGTTACCATCAGCATCATCAACCAGACGCACTGATTTACTTCCAGTGGGAGTTACAGGACTGACAAAATTCAAGATTGTCGGGTCGGTAGCACTATTATTCGGTTGGTTTACATTACCCCCTGTATCGACAGGATCAGGGTTTCCTGGCTCATTCCCAGACCCAGGTCGTCGGGGATTGGTAGTATCACTGGCATCTGTGCGGATGGGATTCCCGCCACTTCCCTCGAAGTTGACCAGCCCTTGGTTGGTAATTGGGTTAGCCGCCCCCGGTAAAATTCGGGCATTGAAGGTGAGAACGACTTCACCCGTTGGTGGTAATGTTCCGGGATTCGTGAACCGAATTGGATTTCCTGTACCGTTAAAACTACTAATCGGTAGGCTGGAAGCAAGGGAGAATCCTGCATTAACATTAATCGGGTTAGAACTGTCACGTAAGACTCGTACCTGAACCGGAAGAATTTCACTCAGAATGACTTCATTGATCGTTTGAGTCGGGTTGGCATTGCGCGTGATAATTGTGTACTGAATATCATCACCAATGGTAAGACTACCACTGTTATCGTTATCTCTCAAGAAACGCACCGATTTATTAGCGACTGGGCGCGTTGGCGTCATTGGGTCTTCGACTGTCAACACTGTCGGGTCATCGAAACCTGGATCGGAAGGATCACCACTATTATTAGTTTGTGGCAAATCTCCAGGTTTTTGAATGGCATCGGTAGGAACAGGGGTATTGCCTGTATTATCTGTGAAGGCAATGGCTTGGTTGCGAATCGGTATTCCCGGACCAGCGATGATTTCTGTCCGATATGTGAACACAACTTGACCACTACTTCCCAGATTGCCAGGTTGATTGAGGTTCGTGTTGGTTGTGCCATTATAGTTCAGGTTAGCGGTCACCGTTGTCCCAGATCCAGACGATTCAAAGTTGTAACTGCCAGGAACAAATCTCAAGGCATCGCTAGCTATTTCGTCCCTTGCCTGGAAGTTGGTAATTTCTGTATTCGGATCTGTGTTGGTATAGGTAATTGTATATTCCAGAATATCCCCAGTGCTAACCGAACCACTACCATCAGCATCTTCAAATAGACGTACCGATTTTGTCCCTGCTGGATTGACGGGTGTGACAAAGTTCAGAATCGTTGGCGTTTCCGGACCCTCCACCGGTTGGTTTACATCACCCCCTTGGTCAACAGGACGCGGGTCTCCAGGGTTGTTTCCAGACCCTTCTTGAGCGGGATTGGTGGAATCGCTAGCATCTGAACGGATTGGATTGCCCCCATCCCCTGCAAAATTGGCTAAAGCTTGGTTAGTAATCGGACTTGACGCTCCGGGTAGAATCCTAGCGTTATAGGTTATCGTGACCTCGCTGTTAGGAGGAAGTGTTCCACCATTGGTAAACTGAATCGTCGTTCCTGTACCTTCAAAATTATCACTGGGTAACGTTGGAGACAAGGCAAACCCTGAGTTAGGAGGGGAATCAACGTTAATAGTATCCCGAAAAACCTGGATTTGAATGGGGACAATATCACTAACTATGACGTTATTAATCGTCCCTGTATTGTTAGGATTGCGGACGATAACCTTGTATTCAACATCATCACCAATTGTTAGTGTGTTTGTGCCATCGTTATCCCTGATAAATTTAATGGATTTGAAAATTTGGGGCTGGATACCAATAGGAACTGTAGCGGTTGCACTATTATTGCCAGCACCAGTTCTATTAATGTCATCTGGATCAGTGACATCATCCGGTCGCAAAACTGTGCCTGTATTCGCTATTTGGTTCGGAGGGTTAGAGGAGAGAGTGCCTGTGATGGTAAACGTTGCTGTACCACCATTCAGTAAATCTACCGTGGTATCAATGTCCCCATTGCCACTGGCAGGGCAACTTGATCCCTCTGAAGCCGTACAGGTCCAAGTGACTTCAGTAATAGCAGGACTGATGGTATCAATAACTCTTGCCCCAGTAACGTTACTTGGACCATTATTTGTGACCACAACCGTAAAAGTAAGGGATCTACCGGGAATCCCCACAGTCGGACTCGCTGTTTTCGTAATTGATAAATCGGCTTCTTTTATTTCAAAAGCATTTTGTAAGAGGGTTGGTTCTGAGGGGTAGAAGACCCAAGTGTCTATTCCTCTTAAGTTGCCAAAATTATTATCGAATCTATGACCGCCGCCAGTACTGGAAGTTCCATCGATGGCGCGGCGTGGGTTTGGTGGTGTGCCATAACAATTTGATCCAGTTTCCCCAGCCGCACATAAGCTAAAGTCAGCGGGATTACCTGTGTTTTGGTCATCATAGTAGATTGTATCCGGAGGTGGAGCTACTGAGGATGGTGGACTAGGTTCTTTAATTCGCTGGATTTGTATACCTCCCGGAGCCTGCTCTGGATCAAATAAGGGGAAGTGAGCTTCACCTCCAAATAAGGTAATTTGACTTTGATAGGGGAGAGTGCTGGCAGGTAGAGGAATTCCCGCGCCATCGTTTCCATCCCAATCAATTGTGTTTGTACCTATAACGGCACTGCCAAGAAGTATTCGGTCGTTGGCGTTGCCATATACGCCATCTTGATTCGCATCAATGATAATGCGATAGCTTCCAGTCGCAGAACTCTGAAAGGAAAATGTGCCTCCTAGGGGTGAGGTACCTGCTTGATTATCTGTACCCTCATCCCCTGTGAATTTTAAATTTGTGGGTGGAGGGGGAGCTACTGCGAATGGACGATTTAAGGCTGATAGAGCTGCACTATCAGGTTGATTGATAAAAATTTGGTTGGTGAAGTCTGTTGAACTGTCCGGAGCATTATTTGGATTTTGCACGGAAAAGCCAGGAGGTAAATTACCAACAAATGCAGGAGGTTCTTGAAATTGCAGAGATCTAAAAATTGGCTCACCATTGCCATCTCTAAATCCTTTATTATTAGAGAAAAATATAAAGCGAAATGGATCAAACCCATTAGCTATTTGACCAGGATTTGTCTGAATTTGATAGATAAAACCATCATTTGTCAAGACAAACAGTCTGGAATTAAATGAGGCATTATTGCCTCCCATATTCAAGGGCAACTGGTTTAAAAATACTCGACCATTAATGTCTTCATCGCTAGCATTACGGACGGTAATATCCCAGGCGGCGATCCAAGAAACATTGTTCGCTTGAGTCCAATCGTCTGCTGCACCGATTACAGGCGGAACTCCAATATTACTTGGATTAGCGCTAATAAATTTGATCTCCCAAATACCCTCTGTAGCAGCCGTGACATTCACTTGGCAAGGCGTGTAACCGGTATCATCGGGATTGTCTGGACCACCTGTTTCTTCGTCACGGTTGGCAATCTGACCCCCAGTGGAACCATCACAAGTAATAGTAGTAGAACCATTGGTTGCTTCAATCCTCCCTCCCATACCTACAGCACTTGAGCCAAGATTTATGGTTTCTCCGGCTTGGGCATAAACTTCAATAATGGGTTGATGTAGGATTCCACCTATATTTTCAACGCTCCACAATAAGTATGGGCGATTACCGCCAAAAGATGTTAGATCATTGCTCCCTTCTGCCCGAACAGGTTGAGTCCAGTAACCACAGGCACACAGGATAAGCGCGAGGCTGGAAACAAACCATCCTTGACGCTGACGTTGAGTGTTGATTGCCAAAAATTGTCCGAAGTTCACAACTTGCTTCCTCTAAAATTGAAATGGGTCATGGAGAAATGTAAGATAAGGTACTAACGTTTACCTCACTTTGATTCAATTTGTAAGTCGGTTTCTTGGTCTTCAAAAATAATCTCCAAGCCTCTCAAATCCTGGAAAATAATTTCCACTCGCCGATCGCGTGCGTAATCCACCACCCCGCTACCGGTTGTCCGGCGCTGACTTTCGCCGAAGGATCGAATCGTCATTCGTCCCGGATCGATTCCTTGACGCAATAGATAATTCCGCACCGATAACGCCCGACGTCTGGCTAAGGCTTGGTTGTAGGCGACACTGGCGCGGGGATCTGTGTGTCCTTGGAGTTCAATGGTGAGGAAGGGATACTCTTTGAGAACCGCCGCGACTTGATCCAATACCGCCGCACTTTCTGGCGAGATATCAGACCGATCTAGGGCAAAATGGACATTCCGAGGCACCCGCAGCGTCAACGGTTGTTGAACGGGTGGAGTGGGTTCTGGGGGGGGTGGAGGTGACGTTTGGGTGAGACATTGGGGAATCACGGGTGGTAGTGGTTCTGGGTTCGGCGGAATTGTACCATCTGACGACTTCACTACCGCATTCAGGGCGGGTTCTGATGTCCCGTCTTGGGGATGAGTCGCGATCGCACTTATCGTCTCCCCAGGCTGTAACCCCGTCAGCGTAACCCTAAATTCACCCTCTGCATCGGTTGTCGCACTAGCAATCGGTTCACTCAAGGGACCATAGACACTCTCAGCGGCTTCCCTGACTCGATAGAGTTCCACTGTTGAACCCGGTTCAGCTTGACCCAATACTTCTAACTGATCACCCAATTGAACAAATTCCTCGGAGACAAACTGAGGGGCATTTATCCCATTGTTCCCTGTCGTCTGGCGTTGATACTTGGTAGTCCGGGGGGGATTATGACCATCCCCGATTTGGAAATGAATCGGTTCCACATGTTGTTGGGCATTCAGGTCAATACTCAACCCTTCCAACCCCGCAAACCGATTGGTTTCAATCACATTGCGATCGCTATCTGGATACGCCGTCACCACCACACCGGGTCCCGGCTGATAAGCGATTTGATTCTCCCTAACTTGGTGATTATTTCCCATCAAATACACCGCCGCCCGTCGCAGGCGTCTACCATTAAAAATAATCTGGTTTTCGCGAATTTGTACCGCCCCTTCCGGTTTAAATAAATACACGCCACTGCCATCATTGCCACAAATTAAATTTCCGGTAATTTCTGAATCATTAATCACCCCTTCCAAGCGAATCGCATCCGGCATTCCATCAATGCCATTCCCGATAATAATATTTTCGCTCACCTGTAAATTATTCGCTTGCACGGATGTAATAATCGCACTGCCATCATGGTCAGTAATTCGATTGCGGTAAACTCTTGTGCCTAAACTATTAAACACATACACTCCAAACCCTGACCTGTTTTCTGGCATTTCCCCATTCGGTGGAATTCCCAACCAATTAAACTCAAGGTTCACATCTTGAGGCGCAACATTCTCCGGATAAAAAGGAAACCGATAATTGGGGGTTTCTTGCTGACTAATATCCGGGGGCGGTGAGGCATGGGAAATAAAAATATCCGCTGGAGGAGTGGCTAAAGTTGTCTCGTTTACGGCTTTAAAGCCATAAATACTCAAGCCTCGCACGGTGACACCATCGGCGACAATGGTTAATCCCCGCAAAATTGACTGACCGGGTGTCGGAGTAATGGTGACAATCGGTTGAGGAATGGCAATTTCCGCCGTGGGTGAGGTTGTCGGATCATATCCCGGTTGGGTTGTCCCATCCACCACGAGTCCTGGACTTGCCAACGGGGGCAATAATTCAGTCAAATAAATCGTGGTGTCTTGCGGGGGTAAATTAAACTCAATTTGGGGCGATTGTCCAGGACTGGAACTAACTAACGTTCTTTCGGTATCACTTAATTGATTAACTGTCAATTGACCATTTGTTAGTTCAATCGCTTCCCGCAAGGTGAGAAATTCATCGGGCGTGATACTATCCTGAGTGCTATTAACAACCACTCGTAAATTCGGGGATTGGGCTGTCACTAACGTTGGCGATGTTAAGACACTGGCTAACGTCAAAGTTTGTAGTAAGCGCTTTAGCGTTTGTAGTAAGCGCTTTAGCGCTTCTGGCTGGGGTGGGTTTGTAGTAAGCGCTTTAGCGCTTCTGGCACTAAAGTGCCGACTACGAACACGAACACAGTTTTGATTGAACACCATTTCTCACTCCTCACTCGTGGGATTTGCCGCTGGTTCATTATTCGCCACGGGCTGTACTTGAGATTCCTCTTGCTGGGGTGGCGGGGCGACTTTTTGCCGTCCAAATCCGCCAAAGAGTTCATTCACCTTAAAGGTGACATTCAGATAGGGACCTCCTTCGGAACGATACCCGGTAAAGTCTCGGTCATCGACACTACCAAAGCTATAGCCAACCCCAACTCGTAAATCAGGGGTGACATAGTACCCCGTTTCTAGCGCCCAACCCCATTCATCAAAATCGACGGAGGGTTGACCAATCCAGCGCCCTTCTACCGCTAAATCCATCCGGTATCCCAAGCGATAGGTGATGCGTGACTGTCCCAAATAAATGGTGCTACTATTGCTGAAATTGTCAGCTAAATCTGTGGTACTGCGACGTAGGGCAAATTTCCCATAAAATTCCCACCGCCAATTGGGTGCATAAATCCCTTCACCAGACAAGACATGATCATTGGAACCTGTACCACTCCCAAAGAGTAAGGTATCGGGAATTGTAGACGGATTTTTGCGATATTCGTATCGCATTAAGGCATTAAAACGGTCATCAAAAGGATTGCGGTAGGCTAATCCCAACTTGACCGACAATGTATCGTCTAAGTCTTCTAAAAGTTGACTGGCTGCACTCGCTTGTTGGTAACGGAACAAAGCGGTTAAGGAAGGAGAAACCTTCCCCAACGCCGCCGCTGAAATTACCGTGTTGTCGCCAGCCGAACTATCCCGATGTTCCAACCGCGCCGAGGCTTTAAAGTCAGGATTGGCAGTATATTCAACCCCGACGCTAAAGGAATCCCGTTCCGTGAGTCCCAACGACGCCGCACTTTGACCGACAGCATAAGGTTGAGAAAAGCGATCGCCTGCGGCTGTAGACTCAAAGATATCATCGGCAATGCGTTCATAACCCAAGTTAACCCGCAATCCCGGCGCTAGCAATATACCATGTTTAAGTCCCAATGCCGCTTGTCCAGTCATCCCATTCATCCCACCAATAACCGAATATCGGGAGGAAATAGATGTATTTTCACCTAACTGATATTGGGTAATCGTTTCCAGACTGGTAATCGAATTATCGTCTAAGAGTCCGCCATCGAAAAACTGATGCGCCAGTCGCAGCGTTACTCCCGGTTCCACCGCCCAATCTAAACCCAGGGTAGTCCGGTTAGGATAAAGGGGGTCACTATCATCCAGGTTCAATTCGTTTTGCGCCCGGAAGGTGAAAACCTCGTTCAGGGGAACATTCAGGCGAGACACCAATTGGCTGGCGTTGGTATCAAAGGTATCGCCGCGATTGTCTTCCCGTGAACGGTTGACATATTCTAACGTCAGGTCAGATGTGCCAATTTGTTGTTGCACCCCCGCCCGAAATGTGGTCAGGCTATTATCCACTCGACTATCGGGTTCGGGATTAAAGTTATTATCGGGATTGAAGAGGTCAAAAAACTCCTCAAACTCATCTATGTCGAGGTCTCGTGCGATACCAAAGTTATCCTCGCGATCATAACTGGCTTGCACCCGGGTACTCTCACTTAGTTGCGCCGCCAGACTAGCCCCGTAGCGAGTTTGACCGGGGGTAAAACTGGTGGTGGCGTTATTGGCAAACCCTTCTTCAACAGAACGGTAATACGCCCGCCCTTGAATCCTATCCGAAAATGCATTTACGGCTTCCAACCGATAGGCATTCCCCGTCACCAATCCCATGGGAGACTCATTTGTAGAATGACCATATTCGCCCACAACCCGTCCTTGCGTTCCCAAGGAAACTAAGAAGTCCGCGCCATAGAGTTCAAAGTTTTGTAACCCTTGGTTTTCCCGCAGATAGGTGGTTCCTATCCAACGTTCTTGTTGAAAATCTTGGGAGAAGTTATATTGCAACCGTCCCCCATAGATATTGGTGTCGTCATCCGCTTCAAACTGATACGTCACCACAATTCGCCGCACTAAGGTATTACCAAAGGGGTCAAATTCCGTGGCTCGCATCGGACGCCGAAACAGGAGTGAGCCTCGGTCATAATCAATTTCGTAATCGGGACCGCGATAGAGGGCTTTGCGTTCAATCACGGTACCGGGGCGATTCAGTTCTTCGGTTTCAATGTAAACGTTTTCACTTCCCGGAATCAGCAAGCGACGGGAGAGGAAGTAGTAGCCACTGGTGCCATCGGGAAGAATGGTATCCCGTTGAAAGCCTTCGACATCGGGGCTAAATAGGGCAGTAACTTGCAGATTCCCCAGGTTATAATTCCCTTTAAATCCGTGTAATGCCCTAGCCGTAGCCGTAAATTCCTGGGAAGCACGGGTAAATTCGGTGGTATTGTAATCCCCCCACATTGCATAGTCAGGTTCTGCCCCAATCACGGGAGAGGAACGCTCGAAGCGCAGATATACGCTGTCTTTGGAGGGGGTGAGATAGTCTACTGTAGAACTATCCCCATACACGGGATATTGGTTCTCACAGAATTGGGGTCCCCGAAATAGGCGGGTAATCCCATCACAGGTTTCGTTTAAAGCGCGATCGCTATTATAGGCTCCCGTGAATAACCATTCCCCAATTCGACCGGTGGCAAATATAGCACTATCTAAGTCAGCTTCTAGACCATCATCAATACTATCGGGATTGAGAAACTCGCGGCGACTTTCCCAAAAGTTGGTGCCCGCTTCCCCAATCCGCAAGTTAATCACCCCAGAGACTAAGGAAGGGCGCAGATGGGTGACAAATTCAATTTGGGTATAGGCTTGGATGGGTTCGGAAAAGGTGGAAACAGCGCCTAGCGTACTCTCTTCTAGAGTAATTTGTTCGATGTCGGGGACACCGAGTCGTTCAATCGCCGCCCGAATCCGGACTTTTTGGGCGTCTAACCCGGATTGCAGTCGGGCGCTAAATTGTCCATTTTTCGCCAGAACTTGAAAGCCGAGTTGATCATCGTCATAGTCAGCGCCAACAAATTCTCCAGCGGCTGCGGTGAGGGTGACAACTGCATCTTCTTCAATCAGTTCCCCGCTTTCTCGGGTGATACTCCCTTCAATCGTAATCGTCGATCGACCATCAGCGGGAACACGAGGATCGCCGACTGGGGTGAGGGTAATTTGGACATCTGTTTGGTCAGCTATAGGGTCAACGGTAAGCTCTAGACTAACGGGTGTGCCGTTATCTGGGGCAACGGTAATGGTATTGTCGCCTTTTTTGAGGGAGACGCCGTACCATATTTGGGTAACAATGGCTTGAGTCTGATCCCGTTCAATTGTTGTCCGGGTTTGAGCCGAGAGAGGCTGCTGATTAATCGTCACCTGAACCTGACTCTCGGCGTGATACTGAATCATCAAGTCCGTTGTGCGATCGCCAATTGTACCGGGTTCCGGAGTGAGAATGCGAATATCACCGGGAGCCAATTGCAACCCATTATTAATTGTTTGTTGCGCCGTGCGGCTGAATTCATCTTGGAATGCTTCAAGTTCCGACTCGGCGGTTTCTGCTTCCCCAGTTTCCTGGGACAGGTTATCAGTTAAATCCGCCCCTACAGATTGATCAAACTGGGCGGGTTGACTCAAGTTATCGGTTTCCTGGGACAGGTTATCAGTTAAATCCGCCCCTACAGATTGGTTCTGCTGTACCTCATTTCCCTCATCTCGAATCACCTTGGGTAAAGGCGCTAAAGGTGACTCCATCCGGGCTGGTTCAATATCGCCCAAGTTTTCACTGCTGTGAGATTGGGCAATGCTTTCGGATAGGGTATTGGCGAAGTTGTCAGATTCAGAAGGCAGCAGATTGGAAGTAGAAGGCTCTATCGTTTGTTTTTCAATTAACTGAGATTCCTCCTCAACCCCATCACTTAGAGTGGCAATCTCGTGCTGCGGATCAGGCAAGTTCGAGGTGCTGAGAGCCTCAGTATCAATCCCTTCTGCCTCCTTTTCTCTGGCTTCTGCCTTACCCAGTTGCCAGCCCTCAGTGTCTGCTTCCGGTAATAATTCATCGGCTTTCGCCATCGGAATGATGCCAATCATCCCGACTAGAATCACCAGCAATCCTACAGAAATCGAAGACAACCATCTTTTACCTGTAACACTGTAATCATCGATACTTTTGAGTAACGAAAAATAAAGCGTGAATCTCAGTAGTTTGGCTTGACTCGAATCGTCCCAACTATTCTGATCCTGAGTGTTCTTCATCACTGCTCCTCCCCATAAGCCGGTGTCACCGCAAAGTTCATCCGCGCCATCCCTCCAGGTGAAAGTCGCACCAAGCGAGATTGACTATTCCCTTCGATGAAATAGAGATTGGGAGCGAGGCTGTATCCGGGCAAACTGCTCAAATCCAGCGTCCCACTGCGATTTCCGGCGATAACGTTGGCTAATGAAAACAAACCATCGGTATCCGTGGTAATCCGGTTCCCATCATCCATGTAAATCACCGCATTCGGGACTCCCGGTTCTCCCGGTTGCTGTTCGCCATCAAAGTTCTTATCCACGAACACTCGCCCCACGATGGTGCCGCAATCGGATAAAATTCCCGGTCGAATCCGCATCAAAAAGCTGGCGATATTACTGCGCCCTTCTCCCTCATCTCCCTCAGGTCCTCCTCGTTCCTGGGCGACATTTCGACCATCGCCCCGAACCGCATCGGGTGTGATCACCGCCGCATAGATAATATTCAGGGTTTGATTGGGTTCTAAACGAGGAAAGGTAAACGCGACATTGCGCCCATCCCGCTCGGCTGAGGGTAATGTTACGGGTTCTGTGTTGGTGCCTGTGGTAATCGAACCTTGCAGTGACTCCGGCAAAAATCGCACACCCAAGGGCGATCGATCCCTCAGTACAATATCATCAGCGGCGGCTTCACCGCTGTTTCTCAGGGCGAGGCGATACACCACCGTATCTCCCGGTTCTGCGGCAGCGCGATCGGCTGTTTTAATCAGCTCTAGAGCCGCCTGACCTGCGACTAGGGAGGTTTCGTTAGAGTTAACAATACCTGAACCTGGCAAATTCTCACCGGACGCTGAAGCTTGATTTTTAATTTCTTGGGCAGTAGCCGATGAAGTTCCAGTGAAAAATAATGCAGCAATAAGCGTAGTTAGCAGCCGATCATAGACCCCTAACGTTGCCGTTAAAGATTTCATCAGAAGGTAGCACCCCAAAAGAGAATTGAATTGTTCAACAGTAAGGAAACCCGTTTGTCCATCAATTGACTGACAAACGTTTTTATTGACCGTGAGTTTGATTGACTGTTTTTGGGATTTTTACAAGAAATAAGAACTTAAGACACTGTATATTAGCGTAAAATGTGCTTATCCCTTTTCATGTCGCTCCCCTTTAATTGGTTGAATTTGTGAGTTTCAGTATATTCACTGATGTGCATGAATGAACTCTAGCGTTAATATCAATAGTCAGTTGGAGCAATTAAGTTATCGATTTTGACTCAACCTCTAAACGCTAAAAAGCATCTAGCAGGTTAACCCTGCTCCAATGGATTGATAGCTAAGACCCGTTAATTTAGGCTCTCGCAGTTCATTATAGTAGCCTATGACCAATGACCTGACAAGAGGTCGTGTAGATGCCCTGATAATCACGATTATAAACCATTACTCTACTGATAGAGTAAAGCCATGAATGAGTTATAACCCATGTCACAACCCTGCCAGAGCTTGAAGTCTGGCAATTTTTTGTGGTCGGGGTAAACTGCCCGAATAAGCTATCCTAACCTATGACATCTGACCTGACAAGTCATTTTGTTGAAAAATTTACTTCATAAAGTTTTGATAGACTTTTGAGCGGTCACTGAATAAGGAACAAGGAACAGGGTCAAGTCAAGTTGTGAGCGAATATAGCACTTTCTAACCCTGTGTAATAACAGTAGCCATGAGAAATTGCTGTCATTCTTTATCTTTGGGTGTATAGCCGTAAAATCGAAATATGTTAAATTTTGTGAATGTTCCTCAAACCCTTACAAATGACGTAGCTTGCTTCTCAAGGGAGTGAGTTCTCCGCCGTTAACTTTAATTGTCCCCACCTAATTACCATAAAACGTTTAATTTTTGTAGGGACGTACCATGACACGTCTGGGTTGACCATTAACGGTGATTCCTGGTTCAACGCTTTCGGTTTATCCAGACTTAGTAGCAACAACACGTTGGGCGCTGACCTCATTAGGACAAGGACGCCCTGACTCGACATCGCTAATGTTAGATAAGGTTGTCTGAGCAATATTTTGCAAAGCATCTTCAGTAAAAAAGGCTTGATGACCTGTAATCAAAACGTTAGGAAATGTTAGTAGTCGTTGAAAAACATCATCTTCAATCACTTCTGTAGACAAATCTTCAAAGAACAAATTAGATTCTTGTTCGTAAACATCTAAACCTAGATAGCCAATTTTTCGAGACTTGAGCGCATCAATAACGGCTTGCGTATCAATAAGTGCGCCGCGACTGGTGTTAATCAGCATCACACCTGATTTCATTTGCGCCAATGATTGGGCATTGATCAGGTGACGGGTTTGAGGTGTTAAGGGACAATGGAGAGAGATAATATCGGAAGTCGCGAAGAGTTCTTGGAGATCAACATACTTGACGCCCAAGGCTTCACAATCAGGATTCGGATACAAATCATACGCCAGTAATTGACAACCAAATCCATGCAGAATCTGGGCAACCAGGAAACCAATTTTACCCGTACCGACAATCCCTACCGTTCGCCCATGTAAATCAAATCCCATGAATCCATCCAGGGAAAAATTTCCTTCTCGCACCCGGTTATAAGCGCGATGAATTTTACGGTTAAGGGTTAAAATGAGTCCTACGGTATGTTCAGCGACAGCATAAGGTGAATAGGCTGGAACTCGCACCACAGTTATGCCAAACTCAGCCGCTGCATTTAAATCAATATGGTTGAACCCCGCCGAACGTGTAGCAATCAGCTTCGTCCCCTGTGCAGCCAGCACTTGCAAGGTTGTTTTATCCAGTTGATCATTGATAAACACGCACACCGCCGAAAACCCGACAGCTAAGGCTGTGGTTTCTTGAGTCAGGCGGGGTTCAAAAAAAACTAGGTCATGATTATAATTCGCGTTGGTAGTTTCTAGAAAATTGCGGTCGTAGGATTTGGTATTGAAAACAGCGACTTTCATGGTTGTTTATTATTTGATATAAAGTAAAAACAAACAGCAAATAACTGACTGCAAGTCTATATTGTATTATATGATATCTATATTATGATTAAAAAATATTACACAGACAGATCCCCGACTTCTCCAAGAAGTCGGGGATCTTGCTTAGAGTAAATTATTGGTGACAGGGGTGTGGGGAGAGCTTACAGGTGTAGGTTATTTTATTACCGTTGTGAGCTATTTAGGTTGATAAACTTGACGCAGTTCCTCAATTGTGTTGACGGCTGGTAGCGCTGCTAGGATTGCTCGTAACTGTTCCACATCCTGAATTTCCGAGATTTCGGCTAAAATATCTAACGGTTCGCTGCCAAACTTCAAGCTTAAACATATTTCTATACCTTCTAATAGTCCTTGCCGTATTCCCTCAGTCTTATGCCACAACGGACGCAGTTCCTCTAGAGTATTTAGGGTTTTTAGTCCTGTAAGAATTGCCCTTAAGTTTTCCACATTCTGAATTAGCAAAATTTCCGGGAATAGGTTTAACCCTTCCCTACCAAATTTCAAGCCTAAGCCCAATTCAATTCCTGCCAACAATCCTTCTCTGATTCCCTCTTGACGACCTTCTTGACGACCTTCTTGACGACCTTTTTGAATTCCAATCCTTTCAACACTGGTAATATAAGGCATTCTCCTTTCCTCCTCGTACTGACCTAATTCTGTCCAGAATTCATTTTCCAACTCTTGAGGTAAGCTCATTACCCAGTCTATAAAATGGAATAAGTTGATTATATCTTCTCGCTCATAGCCCCGTTCGTACAATCCCCGAATTAGAGCCAGTTTTAATGATTTACGCCTAATTCTATTATTCCTGGTTTCTTGGGCTTGTAAATGAGGTTTACTTACAGCAGTTTTCAAGTTATAGCAGTCGTCAGGGTCATTAGGACATCAATATCAATGCCATGCATTGTGTTGAGCCATGCCTAGTTAATGGTGGGGTTAGGGCGGGTTTTGTTGTTCAGTTAATGGGAACAAAGTGAATGAAGTCCCTAAACCCGCCCCTACATAAGACGAATGACATAAGACGAATGACGAATGACAATCCTCGCCATTAACTTTAATTTTTACAACCTATTTACTTCCCTATTCCCTAAAGCAACGAATTAATTCTGCAACAGACCAAGCTTGGGCGATCGCGCCTTGGGGGAGATGGGGTTCGTCTCCATCGAAAATCTCGGAAATAGACCCAATACAGGCTTGATGCTGAAGGTGATCTAGCAAAGGTTTCCAGTCAAAGGGAAGCGGTTCTGTGGGATAGAAACGTTTCCACGCCCGACAAAAGGGTCCAATCAGCCAACTCCATACCGTTCCTTGGTGATAAGCACTATCCCGATGCCAGCGATCGCCGCTATAGTAACCAATGTACTCAGAGTCAGCCGGATCAAGGCTTCGCAAACCGTAGGGAGTTAACAAGCGATCGCGTGCTACTTGCAAAGCCTGTCGCGCTTGATTCTCTGCAAAACCACAATGATACAGAGACAGCGCCACTACCGCATTGGGGCGAATTTGAGAATTGCGGTGATCATCGGGTTCTATGGTGTCATAAAAGTATTTTTTATCGGGATTCCAAAACCGCTGCAACGACGTTTTTACCTGTTGTGCTTGCTGGATATAATGTTGAGTATGGTGCAACAAACGCACCCGATCCTTAACCGCCCCCGTTGCCATTTTTTCAGTCCATTTACCAATCCAACACAACGCTGAATACCAAAGTGCATTAATTTCAATCACTTTTCCCAGACGAGGTGTAATCGGTTGACCATCCAGCACCACATCCATCCAGGTAATCGCCACATCCGGCGCGTCCCAGGTTAGCAATCCATCTACAGCATCAACTTGAATATTGTAACGAGTACCTGCGGTATAAGCTTTGTAGATTTTTCGCACCGTTGGATATTGCTCAATCAAAAAATCCCAATCTTGGGTGATTTCCAAATACAGTCCCAGGGTTTCCAGCCACCACAAAGACGCATCAATACTGTTATAAATCGGATCAGTCTCAGCATCGGGAAAGGTATTGGGAATTAAACCATCGCGACAATAATTGCCAAAGGTTTTGAGTAGTCCCCTAGCTAAAGTAAAACGTCCTGTCGCTAATGCCAATCCGGGCAAAGCAATTAGTGTATCCCGCCCCCAATCATTGAACCAAGGATAACCCGCCATCACCGTTGGGCTATTAATGGAAGCACACCAAGCAATAAATTGATCGCCAGCTTTGAGTAACTGACGCCAAATCGTCTCCCACTCTTGCTGCGATTGAATCGGAGATGGATATCTAATTTCATCTTCCCCAGCTCCCCCAGCTCCCCCAGCTTCCCCAGCTCCCCCAGCTCCCCCAGCTTCCCCAGCTCCCCCTGCTGCTATAGCCACTAACTGATTTTGCCTGTCTTGTTCCCCTTGCACCGCCGCCTCAAACACTTGAGCATTTAACTCGAGCGCTGCTGTATCTTGAGGACATCCCACTCGTGCTTCTAACGTAACTGTTGCACCGGGTTCCAGAGAAATAGTAAGATAGCCAGGACTATAGAGATCTTCGCGATCGCCTAACCCGCGCTGGTTTTCTTCAGGATAGTAGTAATTCCAATACCACAATTCATCCGGTTGATACTCTCCTACACTCCAACCCAACTGCCAAGGCGTACCCACTTGATCCGGGCGCATGGCTTGCAGGTAAAGGCATTGATGTCCAATTAATTGAGAGAATTGTAAATTTTCTTCGTCGAATTGCTGGTGATGAAAGTTGCGATCGGCAATCAAAGGACGTAACCTTAAGGTTGCCACCTCACTACCTTGATAGCGATACTGAATCAGAATCCGGTGGCAAAACTGGCGCGTTTCCCGAAACCCTTCCTCATCCTCAACTAACCCGTAAGGCATAACCAGTTGACGTGTCAATTGCCACTGCTGGTATCCCCAAACCCAGTGAGGAACAGGATCAGTGTCAAAAGAACGCAAAAATTGATAGCCTACCGGATCAATCGTCTTACCCCCATTCCAGAAATTTGTCGAAAGCGTCCAAATCTTGCCCCCGATCTCTAGACTGGTATCCAAATGAGAGAATAATAACGTCCGTTGTCGGGGCGGATCGAGTGCAGCAATCAACCAGCCGTGATAGGTGCGAGTACGAGCATCACATACCGTACCACTAGCAAAACTGCCTAATCCATTCGTGAGCAGCCATTCCCGCCGATCTAAATAATGCACCACAACGTTTTTCTCCCAACAGAACACCTAACCAGTTGTCGCAGAACTTTCCGCGTCGCTTATACACGGCTTATCAAGCCAAAAAACCCAAAAATGTTGCTTAAAATAGTCTAGTTTAGCGGATATTGGCGTCTTCCTAGATTGCACTGGCGTCAATAAAATACCCCGACTTCATCATTCGTACTTTAGCCGTCATGCTTTCTCACAATCGTTATGACTATGGATTATGATATAGTCGTAACAGTTCGTAAATAATTTGTGTTTATTGACGGTGGTAGAGTTGTCAAAACTTTACTGATAATATACAACGAACGCATACACCAAAACACTCAAGGAGGATAATTCCATGGAAGGATGTCTGCGAGTTGGTCAACCTGCTCCTGACTTCAACGCGACGGCGGTCATCGATCAAGAATTTAAGACCATCAAACTGTCCGACTACCGGGGTCAATATGTAGTCATATTCTTCTATCCACTAGACTTCACCTTTGTCTGTCCCACAGAGATTACAGCATTTAGCGATCGCTTTAGTGAATTTAAAGAAGTTGGGACTCAAGTTCTCGGCATCTCCGTGGACAGTGAATTCTCTCACCTCGCTTGGATTCAAACCGATCGCAAGAGTGGTGGTGTGGGTGATCTCAATTATCCTCTAGTTTCTGACATCAAGAAAGAAATCAGTACCGCTTATAACGTTCTTGACCCCGATGCAGGTGTAGCCCTACGGGGATTGTTTATTATCGACAAAGATGGTATCATTCAGCAATCGACCATCAACAACCTCTCTTTTGGTCGGAATGTAGATGAAGTGTTGCGGACTCTGAAAGCGATTCAATACGTTCAAGCGCATCCAGACGAAGTTTGCCCTCAAGGTTGGCAACCCGGTGATAAAACAATGGTTCCCGATCCCGTTAAGTCCAAAGTTTATTTCTCCGCCGTTTAACCTTTACCTCCCTACCCCCCTCGTTCCCCCCTTTTAGATCCCCCTTCAAAAGGGGGAAGCCTTATGATGCTTCGCTTTTGTTGCACGGGAGGAGGGGAGGAAGAAAGATGTTATATTCCAGACATAGCCAGCTACATTGTTTAATTAATAATTCCGGTTCCCCTTCTCCCTTGAAGGGAGAAGGGGTTAGGGGATGAGGGTGAAATGCTTGCCAGTATTGGTTTTCACCTTAAGTTGACACGGATGACCGACGTGCGCCCTTTGCCGTTATAACTGTTGTTGTAAAGGCTAGGACAGATTAAAAAACCATTTGCCATCTGCCTTTTACTATAAAATAAGTTGTTGGATCAGATTCAGCTAATGCTAACATCAACTGACTTTAGGGGTTTATTCAACGAGCGTTTTCTGCGTAATTTTTTTCCCATCCCGGCTACCAATCCTTTGAGATTAGGACAACTGACTCCGGATTTTGAACTATCGGATATCACGAATAATCGTCAGGTGAGATTATCCAGTTACCGAGAACAGCAACCTGTACTATTGGCATTTACCCGCATTTTTACCGAAAAGCAATATTGCCCCCTTTGCTATCCTCATATTCAGGAAATGAATGAGAAATACGAGCAATTTACCCAGAAGGGGGTAGAGGTGTTAATGATAACGAGTACCGATTTTCAGCAAAGCAAAACAGTGGTCAAGGATTTAGGATTAAAAATGCCCCTGTTGAGTGATTCAAGTTGTCGAACTTTTCAAGCCTATCAAGTCGGTCAGGCACTTGGAGCGCCTTTACCTGCTCAGTTTTTGATCGATAAACAAGGCAAACTCTGCTTTAAACATTTGTTTTCATTCTTATCGCCAAATGCTGAGATGGAGAAGCTACTCTCAAACCTTGAGTAGTTAGTCTTATGTCTTATGTCATACTCGCTCTTCAAGAAGCAAGCATTTTAGCGACTGAAGTGACGCCGGAAGCGAGAATCAAGATGATGTTTTTTCTTTAGATTACAGGAACGGCAGAGAGTTTGTAAATTACTAATATCATTTTGCCCCCCACGGGCAAGGGGAATAATATGATCAATTTGGAGTTGGGTATCTAGGTGGGTTTTGCCGCAGCTTTTACATTGGTAATTGTCGCGTTCAAAGACATAATTTCTCACTTCTGGCGGAATGGGAATTCGCGGTGTTTTTTTCATGGGTTTTCTGGGGGTTTAGGGCGCAAGCCTTGCGCCCCTACATGGAATGGGAATTGGCGGCACTTTGTTTATTGGTTTTCTGGTTGATTTTCTTGGTTGATCCTCTGACGCAAATCATCTAGGGGCGATTCGGGCTGGGGAATTTCAGGTTCATTGCTTGCTGATGTTTCTTCAATTTCAGGTTCATCAGGACAAAATTCAAGAGTGAGTCTAACTTTGCCATTCTGCCAACCCTTACCTTCATGGGTGAGAACTTGACATTGTATTCCCTGATTCCACCAATTATTTACTTCTTTTTGATCTCGTTTTTTTTTCTTGACTGAATCATTAAGGACATTATCATAACTTAAAATCAAATTAATTGTTGCTCTTAATAATTCAATTACTTTAAACGTAGGATGTGAAATTAGAATTGACAAAGAATCTTCATGCAAAGACACTATTTCATCTTGCTGTAAGGGTTTAAATTTATTTTTATTGCTCATCCTTGATTTTATTTAGGTAATCAATTTTGCTAATTAATTGGCAATAAATTCAGTTCATTTAATAAGCTTTAAATCCAAACTATTGGAATTCCTTATTGATTGTCGTTTCGGTAGAGCGTAAGCGTTACCCAACGCTAAACAGAAAAGTTGGGTTTCGTTCCTCAACCCACCCTACAAAGATAACATGGTGGGGATTTCGGGCGCAAGCCTTGCGCCCCTACAAGGAATGGGAATTCGCGGCGTTTTTTATTGGTTTTCTGGTTGATTTTCTTGGTTGATCCTCTGACGCAGATCATCAAGCGGTGATTCTGGCTGAGGAATTTCAGGTTCATCAGGCTGAAAATAGAAGTTAATTTCCTGAATTTCCCATTGTGGTTGATTGTTAGGTTCATCAGAAACAGCACTATAGTTTAAATCTACTTCAACCAGAAGTTTTCCTTTTTGCCATCTTTGATAGCCCAATCTTAAAATTTCACATTCTTTTGCATCACTGGGCAATAAAAGTTTTATAGTTATACCATTTGCCTGACATCCCTGGAATTTAAAGGGATTTATACTCCAGGCTTTCAACTGATTTTTTAGAGTATTTATTATGTTTTGATTTGTTGCTCTAGTTTGTATTTCATTTTTTAGCTTGTCCTTAAAATAACCAAATTTAAATAATGAATCATCACCAAAAGACAAAACATCTTCATTATTAAGATTCAATAGCTTGAAATCATCGTCCATGTCAAATACCAATTAAATTTTGCTTAGCCGCTGTTCATGGGTTTTGCGGGCGCAAGCCTTGCGTCCCTAAAAGATATGGAAAGTTGCGGTGTTTTATTTATTGGTTTTCTGATTGATTTTCATTGATCGGTCATAGCCAGTTCTCTACTTTTAAGCAAAGTTATTTTTGTTTTATTGTAGATCGGAATCTGCTGAGACTACTGTATTTTCAGCTAAGTTATCCACGTCATCGGAAATTGGCACTACACTTAAATCTGACTCCTCAATCATCGGTAGTTGATGATGCCTGTCTAATTTCATCGCCTGTAAACATCGATTAATCCCAGCAACCGCTTGATTATAAACCTCAATCTTTTGCTCAACTTCCTCTTGCATTCGCTGATTCTGTTGAATCTTATCCTCCGCTTCTTTTTCCAAGGTTTGCTCTAAATACGCACGAGCATTGGGATACTGCTGTAAAATACGATCCGCTTGTTCATCGGTCATTGGTAATAACATTGTTTTTAGAGTTTGATTAACCGTTTGGCGGAAATTGCGGCGAATAGATTTTGAGACTTTGGGTTCAAAATCTAATTTCAATAACTGTCGAATCGCGGGTTCGGCTTCAATCATACTTTCAGCATCATACCCTTGAGAGGTTTGCTGTAAGGTTTCCCGGAATTGATAAATTGAAAATGTCCCTTCATCATAAAAACGGGGACTCTCTCGCACATATCTGTCACACTCGGTTCGCGCTTCACTGGCTAACGCCTGACACACTTGCTTTTCCACTACCTTTAACTGTTGATCAATTCCGCCATCATTGCCCAATAATCGATAGAGTTGACTGTAATAATCACTGCGGCGGACTTGTTCCATCAGATAAGCAAAAAAGTGAGAGGCTACCTTTTGAGATGCTTTGACTAAAACATCTTCTAACTGATTCGCTAAATAATAAAGCGCCTCGACTAAAACGGCAATTAAGGGGGCGGTTGCATTGCGGGGATGGCTGCGAGTCGCCCGACTATAGGCTTGGGCGACTGAGAATGTATTGAGTAATTCATCAAGGCGTTGAATCATTTGAGTTTGAAGTTGGCGAAATTCTATCTCAAAGGCATCACAGCTATTGGTTACCGCCTGATTTACTTCTTCAGCGATGTGAATACAAAACTCCCTTCCCACTTGTTGTAATTCTTGATTCAGCCGTTCTAACTCCTGGGCTTTCATCGCCTCTATTTCGTGAGGTTGACTATCTAAATCTCGCTGAATCCCCAGATAATGTTTCTTGAGATTAATGCATAGGGGTTGTAAGTCATCAGCTAGATTGGCAAATAACTGCGGACGCTTTTCCTCGGTAAGATAGCGAGTAATGGATGTGCGAAACTCTTCAATTCCACTATCTTGAATCAGTTTATCCAGGAGTGGTAGTCCCCATTCTCTAAGAATTCGCACATAGTTTTCTTCGGGGGTTTCATACCCGCGGACAGAGGGTTTAAACTCACTCCCCACAAATTTACCCGAACCACAATACCGATTAAATTCATTCACGAATTGTGGCGTTTCATTTTGACTACCTATCCCTCTGACCGCCTGGGCTAAAATAGAATCTAAGCCAAAGCGATCGCGTTCTGTGGTATGCTTAATTTGACTGCCATAAAATCCCAGTAATCCGCTGGTTTTATGAACCTTGGGTGTATCCCAGAATTGGCGACGAATTAAATCATCGAGTCGCTGTCGCAACTGGCTGTTATACCAGGTTTCATCAATACGATTGAAAATATAAAAGACGCGATCGCGAATTCCTGGATTACTACGAATCGTCTCCAGGAGTTGCGTTTCCTCCGTTGTCATATCCCCAGCTAAGGCGGGTTTCAACACACAAACCACGGCGGAGGTTTCAGGATTTTCTATCTTGGTATAGGTTAACTGGGCATCTTGTTTAACTGGTGCATCAATTCCTGGCATATCAATTAAAACATTACCATCCTGTAATAAGGGATGATGGCAATAATATTCAATCCGCTTGAGAACCGCACTATTACTTCCCCGACGCGCATAACCTGCTGCTTCTTGGAGATTAGAAAAATCAAACTGTTCCATCGAATACGTCGCATGGCTGGTAGAATGGACGCGATCGCGGTTTGCTAAAAACCCTGCCATTAGCAAGTCCAATGCCTTTGCTTGTTTGGCGCGTTCTGATTTACTTTCTCCGCCTTCCTGCTGAATAATCTCTTGACATCCTTGGCGTAAAGTGTTAATTTCATCCGGTTGATGAATATGAGCGGCGGCTTTTGCGGCGGCGGATAATCCCAATTTCTGACATAGGGCTACCCCCTGTTCCCGAATCTCTGCTTCACTCAAAAATGTCAGCACCACTCGTTCTTGATCTGTATCCGCATAGGCGATATAACATTCTGTACCTGTGGCGTGTCCCTCGGCACTATAAAGTAGTTCCCGTTCTAATAGTGCATTAATTAGCATCGATTTACCCGCACTAAATGCACCCGCAAAGACAATCTCAAATATGGGAGAAATGGCTTTTTGTAGAGAGGCTTGCACAGATGTGATATCCTGGGATGCGCGTAATGATGGCTCTTGATGTAGTAATTGCAGAAGACTGTCTACTTGGGCTTGCAGATTTTTACCTTGAGCTGGCGTGGATGTCATGATAGTAGCGATTGAGCGAAAAGGTGTTTAGTTTGATTGTATCGCCAGTTTAATTTAGAACTTACGCATTGACAAAGTGAACAGAATGTGTATAAAAAGCAAACTTATTTGATCCCATGGTGATCTATTCTTCGATTGAGACAACAAACTGGGAAGACGCAATCGCTCCTTTGTACTAAACTAGAAGTCGCAACGCCAGACTATCGGGAGCATCCCAATTTGGCACGTTTGCTCTTTGAATAGGGCTGAAACCCTTGAAATTGCGTTACTTTGGGTAATGCTTTGTCCAAAACGGAATGCTCCCAGACTATCTCATGACTAATCGACCCGACAAGCTAGCTATTCTCTAAACCAGCAGGTTTCTTTCACTTATTTCCCGAAAGATGTTGACGCACTGGAATTTGGAGAACAAACTCGGTTCCCTGTCCTAAATTACTGTGACAGAAAAGCTGACCCCCATGTTTTTCAACAACGATTTGATAGCTAATTGATAATCCTAAACCTGTCCCAGTCCCCACCGGTTTAGTCGTAAAGAAGGGATGAAATAGTTGTTGCTGAACTTCCGCCGTCATTCCGGGACCATTATCAATAATTCGGATCGCTACCTCTTGGTTATCTACAATTTCAGTTTGCACTCGAATTGTGCTAGGGTTGGCTTTAAGTTCGTCTAATGACCGCTTTGTGTTTTGCTCATCAATGGCATCAATAGCATTGACTAACAAATTCATAAACACTTGGTTAATCTGTCCGGCGTAACATTCAACCTTCGGCAGATCACCATACTCTTTAATCACTTGAATACCCGGATTCTCGCCTCGTGCTTTGAGTCGATTTCGCAGAATCATCAGGGTGCTATTAATACCCTCATGAATATCTACGGCTTTCATTTCCGCTTCAGCGATACGAGAAAAATTCCGCAGGGAGTAGACAATTTCACAAATCCGCTCGGCTCCGACTTTCATCGAATCCAGAAGTTTAGGCAAGTCTTCTATCAAAAATTCCAGATCGATCGCGTCCATTTCGGACTGGATTTCGGGTGTGATCTGGGGATATTGCTGTTGATAGAGTTCGATTAACCCTAAAAGATCAGTAGCATAGTCATTGGCATGGACTAAATTACCATAAATAAAGTTAACTGGATTATTGATTTCATGGGCAACTCCCGCGACTAACTGCCCTAAGCTGGACATTTTTTCACTTTGCACCAACTGGGCTTGGGTTTTCTGGAGTTTGGCGACAGTTTGCTCAAGCTGTTGGGCGTGGGTTAAGGCTTTGGCTTCCGCTTGGCGACTTTGTTCGTAGAGTTCCGCTTGTTGGAGTGCGATCGCTAATTGATCGGCGATGGTACAAATCAACTCCACCTCGGCGTCTTGCCAATTGTAGGCTCGATTATCCATCATCAGCCCTAGAGCGCCCCAAACTGAGTTACCACAGTGCAGAGGAACCAACAACCACGCCCCCGGAAACTGTTGCGCGACGGCTGTATTGGTTTCATCTACAAAACAGCGGGTATCATTAATCCGCACTACTTCTAAGCGTTTGATTCGTTCAGCCAGGGGATTATTAGCATCAGGAATTTCTACACCCAAGGCTTTGGGCAAACAGTCACCCCGACAGGACTCGGCGACATTCACCCAGAGTTGGCGTTCGGGAAGATACTGGATAATTTGAGCGCGATCAACATATAAAAGGTTCTCAATTTCCTGGGTGGCGGTGGAAAAAATCGTGTCTAAGTCAAGGGAGCAACGAATCGCATGAGTTAGGTGATTGATCGCTTGTTCTCGTTTGAGGTGATACTGAGCCTGATGGTACAGTTGACTTTGACCGATCGCGATCGCAACTTGGTCGGCAATGGCGACGATTAATTCTACCTCTGAGTCTTGCCAGGAGTCGGGATGATTGGTTTTGCCTAAGGTTAAACTCCCTAATATCTGAGAATTAAAGTGTAAAGGAACCCATAACCAAGCTCCTGGAAAGTCTTGAGCTAAACCTTGGTTAAATGCACTTGTATCCTCGATGCGAATAATTTCTAATCGCTTGAGTCGTTCAGCCAAAGGATGATTTTGATCAGGAATTTCCTGCCCCAGCGTACTGCTATCCTCTAGAGAGCGGCGATAGTCTGCCACCGATAACCAACACTGGCGTTCTGGCACATATTGGACAATTTCCGCCCGATCCACGGGTAAGAGTTCGCCAATCTCTTGGACGGCTGTCTCAAAAACCGTGGTTACGTCCAATGAACGCCGGATGGCTTGAGTCACTTGATTGAGGACTCGCTCTCGCCAGAACAGAGATTTTGCCTGTTCGTAGAGTTGACTTTGTTGAATGGCAATAGCCACCTGAGAGGCTAACCCGTCGAGTAAGTCAATCTCAAAGGATTGCCAGTTCCGGGGTTGGCTACAGTGATGGGCAATCAGTAGTCCCCACAAGCGGGTTGGGCTTTGGCTGGGGGTTTGGACATCGGCTTGGGACTGTGGGATAGGTAGGGATTTGGTACTGTGGACAATTGGTACAACCAGGTTAGCCCGTACCTGGAACTTGGCGAGTAAGTCAATATAACATTGGCTCAGATTAGCGGCATAGATATCGTCTAGGGTTCTGACTCGACCTTGTTGGTAGAGTGAGAGGTAGGTTTTCTCAAAACAGGGGTCATAGATGCGGTTACCTAAAATCGAACACCAGCGCGGATCGACGGATTCGACAACCACCTCACCACTCCAGTCGGGATTGAAGCGTAAAATAATCACCCGATCGGTTTGCAGAACTTGTCGCACCTCCGCCACGGTGCGTTCGAGAATATCCTCTAAGTTCAGCGATTGACGGATGCGTTGAGTAATTGCGCCGATTAACTGCTCTCGCTGAACCTGTTGTCGCAACGTGGCTTCGGCTTGCTGGCGTTGGTGGATTTCAGTTTGGGCTTGCTGATAGAGTTCCGATTGTTGAATGGCAACTGCTGTATGAGTGGAAAGATTTTGCAGCAACTCAATTTCCCACGGTTGCCATTTGCGGGGGGTTTGGCACTGTTGAGCCACAAGTAATCCCCACAAGCGTTCCTCATGGACAATGGGGATAACCAGGTTGGCTCTAACTTGGAATTGAGCTAATAATTCAATATGACAGTCGGTTAACCCAGCGTTATAAATATCTTCGACGGATTGGACGCGCCCTTTTTGGTAAAGGTGGATATAGTCTTCGGCAAAATAGCGATCGTTGATCACGGTTCCAGAAATCGGTTTCCAGTTCACGTCAACGGATTCGACTTCCACGACACCACTCCCATCTCCATAGAGGCGAAAGACTAGCACGCGATCGCACGCCAAAATTTGCCGCACTTCGGCGACGGTGGTGTTGAGAATCTCGTCTAAGTCTAAGGAATAGTGAATCCGTTGCGCGATCGCCCCAATTAACCGCTCCCGCAGATATTGCTGTTGCACGGCTGTTTCGGTTTGCTTGCGATCGGTAATATCGATGCACGATCCGATATACCCTAAAAACTGACCACTAGGAGTAAATCGAGGCGTTCCTGTATCTAAAATCCAGCGATATTCTTGATCTGCTCGTCGCAAGCGATATTCCATACAAAAAGCTTGACGAGCATTAAACGCCTGCTGATACGTCTCTAAACAAGATGATAAGTCGTCAGAATGTACCCCCTCAGCCCAACCATTACCCAGTTCTTGTTCCAGAGTGCGTCCAGTAAACCGCAACCAGCCCTGATTAAAAAACGTACATAACCCATCTGTACCGGACATCCATAACAGCACAGGGGCATTATCTGCCATCGTGCGGAATCGGGCTTCACTCTCTTGCAGAATGTCTTGGGTGTATGGGTTCTCACTCAGTTGTTCCGGAGTTGGATCGGGTATGCTAGGCGTTAACCGATCAGCTTTTGGTTGCGATATGTCTGCAACGAACTGGCGATTCGTGCTATCACGCAAGCGATAAAGTATTGTTCCTCCCTGGATAGAAACTGGCTTAACATTAACCAATACAGTACGGGGTTTGCCTGTCTTATCGGTAATTTCTACTTCAACATTACGAACATTTCCCGCGACAGCTAAAGCTTGCCAATTCCAGGGTAAGTTGCCCAGCAGGTGAGTAATATTACCCAGAGCGCGGACTTCCGACAAAGAATAACCAAAAATAGAGGTTATATTAGGACAAATATAGGTAAAATCACCGTTGTCATTGGTGATTAAAACAGCTTCATCATGATTGCGATCGGGAGTTGGGAGCGACGCTGGTGACTTAGCCTCTGTCATCTCTTCACAAACGAGACTGATCACCGAATTCGAGGCGGTTATCGGCAGCAAACGGGTTTTTGCCTTAAGCCAAATCATCCTGCCATCTTTAGCAATTAATCGAGTTTCCCAGCGATGAATTTCAGTCGGATTCTGGCTTAGATGAGTCAATAGGGCTTGATATCGGCATTGGCTTTCTGGATCAAAAAGCCGATGAATTGGCTTTTGGACTAACTCCCAAAAATCATACCCCAAATAGGCTGCACCAAACTGACTTACATCCAAAATCACCCCATCAAAATTAAGGGTGAAATAAATGCAGGGAAGTGTCTCATACAATATCCGCATCCATTTTAGTTGATCCGGACTACTGCCTGTCCATGTTAATTTTCCAGGCTGATAATTCTTTTTCGCAATGTTCATCCATTGGGACTTTTTTAAATCGAATCTTTTCATAAGTTGACTCATGCCAATTCGATGATCAATTGAGGCATTGTCTCGATCATAACCCTCAAATTATTATTTATTTTTTCACCTTTAGAGGAATGGCTGTAAAAAATATTTAACTTTGACGGGAGATTCAGACAAGAGTTAGCCTCCTTCACTCCTGTCAAATTCCAGACTAGCTCCGAAACCCTTTTCCCCTGTCTTCAGAGAAGCTAAAGCGCAGCGATTTTTCTTACCTGGTTATCGCTCGCCATTTATCTCTACTTTTTCTTTTTCCCAGACGCACTGAACTTGGTGATTATATCATGTCAAACTTTGCCAATAAAAAAACACGGCTTGTTTCCGTCTCTCCAGATTCCTGCGTCCGTTTCTCATTCACAGGTTCAATTAGACATGATATGACAATCCATACAGTTTTTGGGCTATCTAATCATAAGCTAATACAAATTTCCATTACTGTGACGGAATCCATGAATAAGTTTAAAAAACGTTATAAATCCGTTACGTATTTTGATTTACTATCCGGTTAAGTTTATTTATCTTTACCAAACCCCAAAGGGATGCACCCTAAATTTGCGTACCCTAAAACTCTTTATTATATCATATCTGTCTAAACAGTTACCCTTGTCTGGGAAAAATCCAGAGATGGGGGAGATGTTCACGTTAGCGAAGCGGGGCGAAGTCCAGGAAGAAAACTCACGCGCTATGCCCGATAAGCGGAGCGAAGGGCTTGTAGCAGGTCAAACCTTACACCTTCCCCCCCACACCGCTCTAAAGACGTACCTGAGACAAATAGCTGCGGGGATCGAAATGACGGCTTGCCCGGATTTTTTCATAGTACTCCCGCTCAACTGACGTGATATCTTTTGGTGTAGCAATGACAATCCGCACCAGTTGATCACCGCGTCCACCTTTCGGTTGAGTCCAGCCTTTACCGCGCAACCGTAATGATTGACCTGAGCGAATCCCGGCTGGCACATTGACACTCACTTTACCATCCGGAGTCGGCACCTCAATCGTAGCACCCAAGACTGCCTCATCGGGCATCACTGGCACTTCACACAAGAGGTTATCACCCTCGAACTGGAAAAAGGCATGAGGTTTCAGGTCTACAATTAAGTACAAATCACCCCGTTGCTGGTTGTATGGGCTAACTTGACCCTTACCTCGAACCCGAATCCGACTTCCTGGTTTAGCACCGGGCGGAATCCGCACTTCGATGACTTCACTGCCCAAATTAATCCGTTTTTGCGTACCCCGGAAGGCGTCAGACCAGCTCAATGTAATTGTAGCTTCCCGATCAGCTCCTGCTCCTGCTGCTGCTTTGCCACTTTCATAGCCAGCGAAATCATTAAAGCCACCAAAGCCACTGCTAAAGTCATTAAAGCCAGCACCCGTGGCACCGCCTGGAGTAGAGCGATAGGTGTAGGTTCGACGACTTCCCGTCCCTCCTGGCGTCCCTGTAGCGGCTGTATTAAAGCGCCCTAGAAGTTCGTTAATAAACTCGTCAAAACTACCGTATTGACCAAAATCAAAATTACCGAAATCAACATTAGCCCCCCCGCCTCCAGGATATCCACCAACTCCGGCTTGCTTCCAGTACTGACCAAACTGATCGTATTTCTTGCGTTTTTCGGGGTCAGACAAGACTTCGTAGGCTTCATTCACTTCTTTAAATCGAGCCTCGGCTTGTTTGTCACCCGGGTTCATGTCTGGATGGTATTTCCGCGCCAGACGTCGAAAACTCTTTTTAATTTCATCCGCACTAGCCGTCTTGCTCACTCCTAGGACGGCATAGTAGTCTTTAAAGTCAGTTGCAGCCATGAAGGGTTTCTCCTCTACTCCAAGGATTTAATCGATAAACTGGGCTAATAGGTCTCTACCTCAAAGCTAGAGTAACAAACCCCAGCATGGGTTTAAGTTCGGATCTTTCTCACTCACGCGATCGCAATTTCCACACCTGACGCTTCAAATAGAGAAGCAGCGGCATTTTTCCCATCATGCCTTACCTCAACCTAATAAAGCATAACCCTAACTCAGTGTGGATAGCTAATAATCGTTAGCTTAGCTTAGCTTCTGGTGACTAACCAGTATAAACTACCCAGACCTGCCTAACGGCTGAGGTCTGGGTTTTCAGTAGCCCTGAAGTCATCGAACAAGCTAAGCTGAACATATCTGGGAGTTCGGTTTAGCTTGCACGATAACCCCGTGCCTCCAGGCTGGTTTATAGACA
>NZ_JAVJNP010000067.1:0-32079 GCF_040217205.1 Coleofasciculus sp. A1-SPW-01
TGTCATTTGTTTACCCCTCAGCTTCCCCTGCTCCCCCTGCTCCCCCTGCTCCCCCTGCTCCCCCTGCTCCCCCTGCTCCCCCTGCTCCCCCTGCTCCCCCTGCTCCCCCTGCTCCCCCTGCTCTCCTATCCCTTGCCATCATGTGCCAAAGGCGCGATCGCCCGCATCTCCTAATCCGGGTACGATAAATCCTTGCTGGCTTAATTCTTCGTCAATTGTGGCGGTGTAGATGGTTAAAGTGGGATAGTTAGCGCCCAATTTTTGTAAGGCGGGTGGAGCCGCAACCACGCTGATAATCCGGATAAATCCTGGATCAGCACCTCGCTGGGTCAGTTCTGCGATCGCGGACATCATTGTACCTCCCGTTGCTAGCATGGGTTCGGTAATTAAGATATGGGTACCTGGATCAAATTGTTGGGGCAATTTATTTAAATAACACTTTGCTTCTAACGTTCCTTCATCGCGCACCATGCCCAGATGGTAAATGGATGCCAAGGGCAATAAGGTTTGCGCCCCTTCTAATAAGGCTAATCCCGCCCGTAAAATCGGCACGACGACTAAAGGAGTCTCTGGATTCACCATTGTGGCTGGACAAGGGGCTAGGGGAGTCTGCACCATTAACTCTTCCGTCGGTAGCCAGTCTCGAATCGCTTCGTAGGTGAGCCAGCGCCCTAACTCCGTCATCGCACTTTTGAATAGGGGGGAGGGTGTCGCTGCATCACGGGCAACACCAAGCCAGTGCTTGATTAGGGGATGAGGGGGAACATAAACACGTAATTGGGGAGCCATAACAAATTAACGGGTAACGACGAAGCAATACCTAAACTGAATCATGATAATGCTTTTTTTTCCCGACTGCCGAGATGGTATCCGGGCTAAATGCTGTATTTGCCAGTTTATTGCTAATTGTTTGCATTAGTGTTGACATTAATTTTCAACAAGGATATAGTAGTCCTCAGTGTTCTCCTCTCATTAAGGATTGGTAGGTGGGACGGGCAAGCGGTAGCAGCCTGAACCACCCTCTTTTTTTTGGGCATGGGGATGTAGAGACGTGCCATGGCACGTCTGGGAGATGAGGGAGAAAAAATTAAATGAGAGCTTATCCGACCAGTATTGTGTAGCACGGTACGTCTGCCATGACACATCTGGAAGAGAGAATAGAGAAAAGTTAAACTCGAATTTGTAAAAGACCTCTCTCGTCTGATCATTCATGGCTATTGCTTCTCAATCTCCTTCGTCAACTAATCACGCTCCGAACGAAACCTCTGTATTTGATGTCATCGTCATTGGTTCTGGTATTGGCGGACTCGTGACGGCGACTCAGCTAGCTGCTAAGGGTGCTAAGGTGCTGGTACTGGAACGCTATTTGATTCCCGGTGGTAGTGCTGGCTACTTTGAACGCGAAGGGTATCGATTCGACGTTGGCGCGTCAATGATTTTTGGTTTTGGGACTGAAGGAACCACGAATCTATTGACTCAAGCCTTAGACGCAGTAAATGTTGGTGTGGAAACAATTCCCGATGACGTTCAGATTCACTATCATCTACCCGAAGGATTAGACCTGAAAGTTCATCGAGACTATGAGAACTTCTTACACGAATTGACGGAACGTTTCCCCCACGAACGGCGGGGAATTCGGCAATTTTACGATGAATGCTGGAAGGTATTTAATTGCCTCAACGCGATGGAATTGCTGTCTCTAGAAGAACCCCGCTATTTGATGCGGGTGTTTTTCCAGCATCCTTTAGCCTGTTTAGGATTGGTAAAATATTTGCCCCAGAATGCGGGAGATATTGCCCGTCGCTACATTCATGACCCTAAGTTACTCCAGTTTATTGATATGGAATGTTACTGTTGGTCAGTCGTACCTGCGGATAAGACACCGATGATTAATGCGGGAATGGTGTTTTCTGACCGCCATTATGGAGGAATTAATTATCCTAAAGGGGGTGTGGGTGAAATTGCCCAGAAATTAGTTGAGGGATTGGAGAAAGCTGGGGGACAGATTCGCTATTCCGCCAGAGTCAGCGAAATTTTAACCGAACAGGGTAAAGCCGTAGGTGTGCGGTTAGCCACGGGGGAAGAGTATCGGGCAAAGCGGGTAGTGTCTAATGCAACGCGCTGGGATACCTTTGAGAAATTACTGCCCCCAGAACAGATGCCTGACAGTGAGGAAAAGTGGCAACAACGATATCAGAAATCACCGAGTTTTTTGAGTTTGCATTTAGGGGTTGAAGAAAATGTTTTTCCGCCCGGAACAGAATGTCACCATATTTTATTGGAAGAATGGGACAAGATGGAAGAGGCTGAGGGGACGATTTTTGTGTCGATTCCCACATTACTTGACCCGGACTTAGCCCCGGAAGGCTATCATATCATGCATACCTTTACGCCCAGTTGGATGGAGAATTGGCAGGGATTATCGGCGAAGGAGTATGAGGATAAAAAGGAAGAAGCGGCTGGGCGAATTATTGAACGATTAGAGGCTATTTTTCCGGGATTAGATGCGGGATTGGATTATATGGAAGTCGGAACCGCCCGCAGTCATCGACGGTTTTTGGGACGTGAGGATGGCACCTATGGACCCATTCCGCGCCGCAAGTTAAGGGGGTTATTGGGAATGCCGTTTAATCGGACAGCGATTCCGGGATTATATTGTGTGGGGGATAGTACATTTCCGGGACAAGGGTTGAATGCGGTGGCGTTTTCTGGGTTTGCTTGCGCCCATCGGGTGGCGGTAGATTTGGGATTGTAAGCTCAGATTTTGCCCCATTTTCCACCATAAAGTTGTAGTGCCGTGACCCAGCTAATTTGGTGCAATAGATTGGGTTCGTAGTGAGGGCTTTAGCCCTCTCCAGCTATGCGTTAAAGCACTAAAGTGCTTACTACAAACAAAGCCCTATTTTAAGTGGGTCACGGCAGGGAATGGGTAGCGAGCAAGATGCAAAGCCTGCGGCATGGCTTCGCTTAACGCACTACAAGGATTTCGCCATTATTGATACTAAGGTTTAAATGCCTAACATTGATTCAAAATCAGCCTTTTTTGTAAAAATTTGATGTGTACATCACTTGCCTTTATACAAGTTAATTCACCCTATTTTAAGCTAAGGCGATCGCCCCTTCAGGATGCAGTCTGGGAACCCTAGGGGTGCGCTCGATTGACGATTTGGTGGTAATCCTCGATCAACCACGGTAGGGGATGTTTGAGAGGGGTGACTGGCATCGGCGATCGCGCCTTGGGCTGCTAAGATTTAAGCAGGAGAGTTCAGTCAGGGAGAGTTCACCATGAGTTTAGTGATTTCCGATGATCTAGTCAAGGCGAGTGGCTTTTCTGAAAATGAGCTATTGTTGGAAATTGTGCTGATGTTATTTCAGCAAGATAAAATTAGTTTGGGAAAAGCGAGTGAGTTATTGGGATTGCATCGGATGCAGTTTCAACAACTCATTTCTGAGCGAGGTATTTGCGTTCATTATGATATTGATGAGTTCCAGGAAGACCTCAAAACTTTAGAGGAAACGGAGTGTTCATGATTTTTGTCAGCAACACTTCACCTATTTCCAATTTGGCGAAGGTCGGGCAACTCAGCCTAATGCCTCAGCTTTATGGCAGAATTTTAATTCTCTGTGCGGTGCATGAGGAATTATTGATTGAGGTAACCTATCAATGGTTAAAAGAACGAAGCCCTGACTATGCTGATAAGTGGTTCCGCAATTTGATAAATACAATGGCGACCCTACAACAACAGCCCTAGCGCTGTGCTTTAGCCATAGAAAATGATATTATTCCTCATCAAACCCTAATGTTGGGTTACATTTCATTTAAGCCAACCTACGAATTAGAGTCTGATCGCCCCTTTTTAATCAATTTATCTGCCACCCACCACGCACCCCATGAACAAAATAAACTCCCCACCAAGGCTATAATAAACGGATGGGGGGGTAGTAAAAAGCGATCGCGATTAGGAAGCTGCCAAGGTTCAGTAATTAACCCGGAAGTTGAAGCAACGATCGCACCCGCCGCAATCCCCACGCCAACCGCTTGGATTTGCCGTTCTAGGCTGCGATCGCGTTCCGCTTGGTCAATTTCCACTAGTCCCCGAATCGTATTAATTGCCGTATCTAACAACCGTTCCCCTTGCTGAAGATAAACCAAATCCACTTTAATTTGCCTCTGAAACATACCAAAAATGTGATTTGCATTATCCCGCCAACCCGTTAAATCACTTTGACTTTTTACCTCCATTCGCGTCAGAGTATTGAGATAATTTTGCCGATTAATCTCAATCGTATTCTGAAAATTCCCCAAGCTGCGAATTCGTTGGGAATACCCCAAAGACCAGTCTAATAGATTTTTGATTTCCCGTTTCAATAGCTTTAAATCTTTCTCTGACAAATCCGATGTCACATTCGTCGGAATGTTTGTAATGCATTTCTGAATCGTCTCTTCAATTTGTTGAATTTCATCCTGAGAGGCTCTATATTCCTTACGGCTATCCAGAAAAATTTGCCGATTTTTCTGGTAATATAAAAAAAGTTCTGGCAAATCATACTGAATATCATTCAGTTTATCTGTAGTTGCCTCGTCAAAAATCAATAAAATTAGAATTTGTCCATACCGATGCTGTCTAAAAATACTTTTATATTCATAAATATAGCCTCCTAGAAATTTCCCTGATTCGTAAAATGGCGGTGCTTCTTCCAGGGATTCAATCCCCAGAAACTGCTTTAATAGCTGATCAGCGGTAGATTTTAAATTCTCCGCCGTATCTGGACAATTTTGGGCAATAAAACCACTCAAAAAAACTGTACTGCCCCAAAAGGCTTTGCTGCGATTTGACTGAGTTTCATCTTGACTCCCTGGGGAAATTCCGGCGAAAAAGTCCTCTGGGGGCTTCAGTTTGGATAACTCTGAGAAAGAAATCTCGTCATCTCCTGACTTTTGCGGATGATAGAGCGTCAGAGAAAAACTATAAGTATTATTGAGAAACTGAGGATAAAGAAACCCCTTATATTTTTGGGGCAAAGCTATCCGGTAAATTCCTCTGCCTTCGGGATTGAAGATTAAATCAAAATTGGCTAATCCCGAACCGAGCATATCCTGGAAATCTTCCCGAAGTTTTAAATAGATTGGCTTGCTGTTTTGGTCTAAAATATTATAAGAGTTTAACAGATATTGATAGTAATTAGTAACGAATTCAATTTCCAGAGAGCGTTCTGTAAAATTTGTCAGACGGACGGTTTTTAAGTGATAATTGAATAAGCGGATATTTGGGGCATAAATAGAATTAATAGTGTGACTGCTCATTTGGATGACTGAGATTGTTGCTGGTGTTGGCTTTGGGCATCTTTGATGGCAGAGCGCAAAGCGGTATTGGTAATGGGTTGTTCTGACTCTGGAGGCGGAGGCGGAGTCTCGTTATCTCCCAGAGGGTCTTTTTTTATAGTTTGTAAAGCTACCTTGATAGTGTCATAATCATGGTCATCCAACCAATCTAAAATCGCATCCTCAATCTCTTCATAATCCTCATCTCCGAATTGAGCCAGCTTTTGGTCAAGTTCTGCCCAGGTTTCCTGAGTACAGTCGGCAAAGATTGAGGATTGCTGGTGCAACAGTTCTAAAAATTTGGCGATCCGTTTTTTGCTGATCATGATTGGTGATGTTGGGGTGATCTTCCTGTCCGATCTAATTGTCCACTGACGGTGAAAGGTGCCCAATAGCGAGCAGAAGTAAAGGGGGATTTTTTATTGAATAGTTTAAGCTGCTTTTCACAGGTTTTTAGTTGACTATCCTCTAATTTTAGCTCGTCCCGTAACCAGGTTAAAACACCATCACGGGAAATGGTGCGTAACCAGCCTTGGGCGGCTCGTAATGCCATCATGACTGAAGTGTAGCGAGGTAACTCCTGATATAAGCGAATCATCAGTAAGGTGGCAGAAAACTCCTCGGCTTCCCAGAGACTCCCCACCACCGTCCGGGTTCCGGCGAAAAAGAAGGCACTGGCTAACCCCACATAGTCATCGGTTGGGGGAGTTTCCACTAGCCCGGTTTTGCAGGCGGACAGGATTAACAGGCGACAGTTGGGGATATCCAGACTGGTGAAGATGTTCTGAAAGGTGAGTTTTTCCCGGTTAGCGAGGCGGAGGTAGGCGTTGAGGGGTTCGGCTTCGCTAAATTCGCCGTGACAGGAGAAGTGAACGTAGCGGCTTTGCTGTAAGAAGGCTCGGTTTTGCGGTTGTTCCAGGGCGGTTTTGGTGGCTTTGTCGTGGCTGAGAACCCGTTGGGGGTTGAACAGGCGGCGCAACACTTCTACCTCGAAATCTGCATAGGTGAGGTCTTGGGTCGGGTTTTGCAGGGCAAAGAAAGAGGTGGAGGGTTCTTCTAGGGGGGGACGTTGCTGGAGATTGTTGAGAATTTGACAACTGGGGGCATATTGGACTGGGAACCAGTCTTGCAGGGGTTTGGCTTCACTCCCAGAAGGCGAGGGGAGAGAGACGGGGAGCGCGTGGAGGGGGATGAGGTGCAGTTCCCGGTGGGGAATCAGGATGAGGTGTTGAATCTGGGATAATTCAGTCAGAAGGCGGGGGAGTTGCAGGGCGGCGCTGAGGGTTTCGAGGCGTTGGGGGAGTTGGTCATTCCAGGTGGGTTGTCCGTAGTCGCTGCGGTAGTCCTGTAGGGCTTGGTCGAGGTGTTCGCGGTCTTCGGCGCTGAAGTGGTGGGGGGTAATCTGGATTTGCTCGTCTCGGCGAGTGACGAGGAACAGGTAAAACCCGGAGTCGGCTTCGCTGGGGAGATACCACTCGATGAGGGCGGTTTGGGGCTGGAGGAGGCGGCGCAAGTCCGGGAGTTGGGCGGGGACTTGTTGGGTGAGAGTAAAGTTGGGGTCGTCGAGTTCGGTGAGCAGGTCTTGGAATTGCTGGTTAGCGGCTTCGAGTTGTTGGCGGATTAGGGTTTCGGGTGAAGGTTGGTTGGGGTGCTTCTCGGTGGCGGGGGTGAGGGTGTCGTTGGGGGTGAATGCAAGTTGTTGTTGGTAGATGGCGATTTGACGGCGCAGGTCGCTGATGCGTTGTTTTTGTTCGTCGGTGGCGTTTTTGGGGTAGAGGTGGGCGCTGTCGAGGAGTTCGATCAGGGTGCGGGATTTACTACGTTCGACGGTGAGCAAGGCTTGGGCGTAGTCTTGGTGGTTGATGCAGGCTTGCACCATTTTTTGATAGATATTGAGGGAGTTGGCGATGAGTTCCCGTTTGGTGGCTTCGGAGGTCGCCCAGTAGCGGCTTTGTTCGATCGCAAGGATGGCTTGGTTGTAGCCTTCGATCGCGATTTCCCAGTTTTGGAGGTTGTAGCCGAGGTCGCCGAGACCACGTCCGCTTTGGAGACAGTCTAGGGGGAAGGCGGAGGGGGTGCGGACTTCTAGGGCGGCTCGGTAGCAGGCGATCGCAAGTTCAAGATAATCACCCCGATTACCTTGAATCAGTTTACCGTAAGCATTACCCAAGTTATTTTTGGTCATTGCCCATTGTTCTGGAAATGAGTCCCGCACGAAAACTTTTAACGCTGCTTGGTAATATAAAATAGCGCTGGCAACATTTTCATCCTGATCCCCTATTAGGCGATCAGAGTAAGCATTTCCCAGATTATTATGTGTAGTAGCCCAGTCTTCAGGAAAGTCACAATAATTCCGAATTTTTAAAGCTTCTTTGTAAATGTTAATGGCCTGTTCAATATTTTGTGACCTTTCTCCTTTTATTCGCATAGAGAAAGCATTTCCCAAATTATTTGTAGTTATTGCCCACTCTTCAGGAAAACTTTCAAATGTGTAGATTATTAAAGCAGCCTGGTAACAAGCTATCGCTTTTTCAATATTATCTTCCGCCTCTCCAAGGAGACGACCCCAGTAAACAGTCCCCATATTATTTTGGGTTCTTGCCCAATCTTGAGGAAAGTTTTCTGGAGTATAAACTTTATTTAAAGCTGCTTGGTAACAGCCAATGGCTTTCTCCAAATTTTCGGATCTTTCCCCTCGAATGCGGTCAGCGTAAGCACTCCCTAAATTTGTTTGAGTCATTGCCCATTCTTCGGGGAACGTTTCTGGCTTATAAACCTCTAATGTATTTTCATAAAATTTTATCGCAGATTCTATATTTTGAGAGCGTTGATCCTTAATTCGCTCACGAAAAACAGTACCCAAGTTGTTTTGTGTGGTTGCCCATTCGTAGGGAAAGTTAGTATAACTATGAACTTCTAATGCGGCTTTGTAACAGGTGATCGCTTGCTCAAGATTCTCAGGTCTTTGACCCTCAATACGCTGATGATAAGCATTTCCTAAGTTGTTTTGCGTGGTTGCCCATTCATAGGGAAAATCAGTATAGCTATAAACTTCTAGTGCAGCTTTGTAGCAGGCAATTGCTTTCTCAATACTTTCTAGTCGCCTCCCTGAAATACGATTGCTATAAGCTGCCCCTAGATTATTTTGAGTGGTTGCCCATTGTTCGGGAAAAGTTTCTTTTTTACGAACTTGCAAGGCAGATTGATAACAAGTAATAGCCTGTTCTAAATTTTGCCAGCGCTCTCCTCGTATTCTGTTGCTATAAGCTGCCCCTAGATTGTTTTGAGTCATTGCCCAATCTTGGGGAAAATCTATAGGTGTATAAACTTGTAATGCAGATCGGTAACAAGCAATAGCTAACTCCAAATTTTGGGAACGATCTCCTCTTACTCTATCGCTATAGGCATTGCCCATATTATTCTGGAGCATTCCCCAATTTTCAGGAGAAGTTTCCATATGATAAATTGTCAAAGATTGTTGATATAAAGTAATCGCAATTTCTATGTTATTGGCTCTACAACCCAGAGGAAATTCATAAATATCTACCGCTAAACCATTTAATATTTTTGCCAGAGTCTGTTGTTTGTCAAACTCCTCCTGGTGAAGTGTATTACTCAGACACTTTTGAATAATGTATAAAAATGTCAAGTCAAGTTTGTCTTGATTCTGGACAAGAATTGCTTTGGTATCTCTATTATGTTCATATTTATTTTGCAACATCTCTATAAAAAAATTGAAATATTCCTCTAATGTTGCATTGTGTTGAATTTCGCCACCTTCACCCAAATCTAAAAGGGTTTGATTCTCGATCAACGTAATAGTTTTTTGCGCCAAATCCCGCACAAACTGAGCCTGATTCTCTTGTCCCTGTTCATGCAACTGCGCCGCCACTAACTCGCACGCCTGCACAAACCCCTCATCCAGCAACTCCAAATGACCGTTGAGGATATTCATTTCTTCCCCACTGGGACATTCGAGGAGTTCTTGAATCAGGGAGAGATAAGCCTGCACTCTTTGTTCATCCATCGCCACACACCGCGTAGGGGATACCACCCCGATTTTAGCCCACCCCCCAGAAACCGGGTTTCTTGGTTAAATTTTGTGAAGAAACAAAGAGACTGATAGAAACCCGGTTTCTTTTTCCCCCACAGACGCTAAAACATCAATTTCTTAATTCACCGGAGTCGTTTGGTCTTTTTGCAAAAGAAAATCAAGGTATTCTTCCAGTTGTTTTTGTCGGTGTTCTGACAGGTTGCGAAATTTACTTAAAATTGCTTTTTCTCTTAAATAGTCACTCAGGGGCATAATCTGTGATGCCGTCACTTCAATGGTAATTTGAGGAACATCAAACCCTTCTAAACTATACCCATCTTCTTGGGACTCTGGCATGGAATAATGTTCAACAATCGTGGCAATATCACCCCGTTTGAGGTGATATTGGGGCAAGTCTCCAGTGAGTGCAACTTGGGAAAATAGAGGATGTTGAGGTTTCATTGATGTTCTCCTTTGTCGGGGACTAGGGTTACAAATCGGGTTCCATTATTATTGGTCATCCATATTGTTAAGGTTTTTAGTTCAATGCCATTTTGACCTCGCAATGTTGCACGAATCCTATATTTTTGACCATAGGGGGTGGTTTCGATGGGTTCAGCAGGTTGAGTGAGGACTTGGGTTCTTAAATCTTGTTCGAGTTGTTGCCAATTCTCTAATGTATATCCTGCCTGTGCTAAGAATTTAGATTTATCATCTTTAGGCAGTTGGACGAGTAAATAGTGAGTGAGTTTTGATGGGTTAATAATGGAGTCTTTTGGTAAGAAAACCATATTTTATTCTCGTTGGGTTTGATTCTCATTCATCGGGAGAATTTGGGGTAGATTGGGAAGCATAGCTAAGATTTCAGTTTCCGTGGTTAGCATAATGCAACAGCTTCAGGATAGTATTCCCATTTTATCCCATCCCCGCGACTGAGAAACCCGATTTCTTGAACCCCACCCAATTCACTCTGCTTCCCCAAAATTATCTAAAATACTTTTAATTTGCTCCGTAGTAATATCCTCCTGCTCCGATTTACTATAAATCGTCAATAACAAAATACTGGTTTCTGATTCCAGTAAATAAATAATGCGATAGCCACCAGCATTATTGGTGGGTTACGGCGGATATCCCATTAAATGGTTATTTCCTCGATTTAATTCCGCCTAACCCACCCTACTGGCGGTGCCACTACAAGGATTTCTGCAAATTATTCAACAAGCGTCAGGTGAAGCCGATTATACCTATCGTTCTCTTGGCTACGCTTCCAGTTTTCAATTATTCACAATTATTCAACTAGAAATAAGCTGTTTGGCATTTAAACCTTAATATCAATAACGGCGAAAGCCTTGTAGTGCGTTAAGCGAAGCCATGCCGCAGGCTTTGCATCTTGCTCGCTACTAATACCCAATCTAAATGCATGACAGCTTAGGACATAATGCATGAATGACTCACAGGGAACACCAGGCTCTCTGGGAGTTATGGTGATAATGAAAATTTATTGAATTTGGTCAAAGGCTTGCTGGATAAGGCTTTGCCTGTTCCCTGTTAAGAGTTCCCTAAAAACTAGGGTTTCCACCACAAGTACCGAAGAGCCGTCATCCGTGTCAACTTAAGCCAAAGCGCAAAATCCCCCAGTCACCTAAGACAGGGGGAAATTTTTGCGAATTATTGCAGGTTCACCAGAACGCCGTCTTGCCTCAGCTTATGACCTGGAAAACCAGGTGGGTATCGTGGACACTCGTTTTAAGTTTCCGGGTTCATACCCGGTCTACTGCCACAAGGTCTCTCGATTCCCTTTTACATACAGACAAGATCAAAAAACACTATTGGCAGTCACCAACGTCCCAGTGGAACCTGTATCCCTATTCTAACGATTTATTTTCAGATGTCTACTGCTAAGTATCGCCACCTTCTGCAGGGGCGCATGGCGTGCGCCATGAAACAGTCTGCTGTTCATGCCTAATCATGGGCTGTCGCTCTAAGCTAAACTGATGAGTGTCATCGATCGCAAATTATGTATGATGTTCGGGGTTATGGTCAGATGGTGTATAGCGAACCCCATTCCTATCTTGTCAAACTGGGGTTATTCCACTGGAACAGTTGGCGCGAGAAGCATCCTGATGTTACTCCCATGCTGGAGGGTGCTAACCTAAATTTATTGGATTTGAGTGGGTTTAACCTGAGAGGAGCTAACATTCAAGGGGCGAACCTCTTTGGCACGGATTTGCTTGAAGCCGACTTGACCGATGCCAATCTGAGAAAAGCTGATTTTACAGGCGCAGATTTTAGAAATGCTCTTTTAAGCGGCGCTGATTTATCTGAAGCCCGATTGATTAGAACTCAAGCGTTAGGTACAAACTTTGAGAGAGCCATATTTACAGGAGTTTGCTTAGAAGATTGGAATATTGATAGTACAACCAACTTAACTGGAGTTATCTGCGACTATGTTTATCTTAAATCCAGATATTCTCCTGAGAGTAAACGATATGTACTGCAAGAACGCCGTCCTCATAGTGGTACATTTGAGCCGGGTGAGTTTACGAAGCTTTTCCAAAAAACGCGGGAAACCGTTGAGTTGATTTTCCGCAAGGGGATTGATTGGCAGGCTTTTTTGGTTGCTTTTCAAGAGTTGGAGAAGGAAAACGATAATGTTCCGGTTTCCATTCAAGCGATAGAAACGAAGCATCGAGGTACTGTAGTTATCCACCTCAACGTTCTGCCAGAGCAGGATAAGGCAAAGATTGAGCAATCGTTTAAGCAGCGCTATAAACAGGAACTTCAACGCATTGAGGCAGATTATCTAGAAGCGTTAGGTGTTAGAGTTCAGTCAGAGGATTTAATCACCAAATATCGCCAACGAAATGCTGATTTTAAGGCGATGATTCAGATTATGGCTCAAGCTCAAAGTGACTTTGTTTTAAAGGGGATTTCCCAATTAGAATGATTTGTCATTACCCGTACCACAGGGTTTCTATTGTTTGTGCGATCGCCTGGGGGTTCTTCCCTGAACTAGAATCCAGGAGAACGGTGACATGACCGAGTTTGCGCCCAGGGCGCGATTGTTTTTTCCCATACCAATGCACATAAGTTTGCGGCTGACTGGCGAGTTTTTGCCGTTTTTCAAGGTAATCATTTTGGGAATATTCGTAACCCAATAGATTAACCATGACGGCTCCATTACACTTAAGTGTTGGTTTTGTCAATGGTAATCCGGCAACTGCCCGTAAATGCATTTCAAACTGCGAAGTTTCACAAGCATCTAGACTAAAATGTCCAGAATTGTGGGTACGAGGGGAGACTTCGTTGACATATACCTGATTATTGGCGGTGAGAAAGAGTTCAATCCCAAACACGCCCACGGCTTGTAAACTATTGAGTAAGGTACGTGCGATCGCGTTAATCTCTTGTTGTGTCTCTGAGCTAATCGGTGCGGGAATAATCACCCGACGGCAGACTTGATTTTCCTGCTGGGTTTCGACAACCGGGTAAACCACTACCTCACCGCTTACAGAACAAGCCGCGATCACAGCTAATTCTCGTTCAAAGGGTATAAATTCCTCGACGAGTAGAGGTGTATCGGCAAGTTTTTGCCAGAGTTCCTGGAAACTCTCTCTATCCTTAAAAATAAACGTGCCTTGACCATCATAGCCGTGGCGTCGCGCTTTGAGAACCAAGGGAAATGTCAGTGTATCAGGGTTGAGGGGTGTCTCTAGTAAGTTAAAAGCAGGTTGGGGTAAGCCAATATCACGTAAATAGCAACGTTGGTGATATTTATCGAGTAGGGGGGCTAAGGCGTCTAGGCGGGGGCGAAAACAGACACCTTGGTTTGCCAAGGGAAACAACGCATCTAAATTAATAAATTCATTCTCAAATGTGATCACATCACAATGGGCAGCCAACTTTGCAGTCGCGGCGGCGTCATCAATCGGGGCAAAGATGGTATCGGAGGCAACACTAACGGCTGGATCAGTAGGCTGGGGTGTTTGAATCACCAAATCCAAACCCAATGATTTAGCCCCACCTCCCATCATCCAAGCCAGTTGTCCACCACCGATTACCCCTACTCGTTTCACAGTCTTAGCCATCAATAGGTTTGAGTCACTCGTTTGCCATGGTAGCGGATTTTGGTGTCAACGTTTTAGGACTTAGGCGCAGATCCTGCTTAGGGTTCTGAACTGTTGCTGCTTAAATTGTAGAAAATTGTAGATATATAGTAAAATCAAGTCGGCTTCTGGAGAGATGGTCGAGGGCGGCAAGCCATGAAATTGGTCGAAAGACACGTCATCAACCGAAATCATGCCAACTGGCGGGAGGCAGATGAATTGGCGTTTAAGTCAAAGAATCTGTATAACCGGGCTAACTATTTGTGCCGTCAACACTTCTTTGAGACGGGGAATCGGTATACGCTACCAACACTCTACCATTTAGTCAAAGACAGTGAGTCTTATCGGGCAATGCCGACCAAAGTCTCGAAACAAATCATTAAAAAGCTGGTGGAGACTTGGTTTTCTTATGTGGAGGCGAAGAAAGACTGGTCAAAGCACCCAGAAAAATACAAGAGTGAACCTCGCCTTCCTAGATACAAGGACAAAGTGAAAGGACGAAACATCGTCATTTACCATCACGAGTCCATATACAAGGCTGACCTAAAACAGGGACGCTGCCACTTATCAATGAGTAACATCAGCATCCCGACTAAGGTAGAGAATATTGCCGAGGCGAGGATTGTTCCCAGTTGTAACTGCTATATTTTGGAGATTGTCTATGAGGCATCCAAAGTTTCTTTAATTCAGTCAGAGTGGGTAGCAGGAATTGATTTAGGTATCGATAATCTGGTGGCTTTAACGTCAAACCAACCCGGTTTTAAGCCAATGTTGGTTAATGGAAGACCACTCAAGAGTCGAAACCAATACTACAACAAGCTCAAATCCCAACTCCAAAGCAACCTGAAAAGCGAAAGACGAACCAGCCAACGGATACAAGCTCTCACTTATCACCGCAATCGATTTGTGGAAAACTACCTACATAACACCAGCCGACTAATTGTTAACCGACTTAAACAGCAAGGTATTGGTACTCTGGTTATTGGTAAGAATGAGGGTTGGAAACAACAGGTGAATATGGGCAAACGCAACAACCAAAAGTTTGTCAATATCCCTCATGCTCTGCTAATCGATCAGATAACTTACAAGTGTGAACTGGCAGGTATTAAAGTAGTCATAATAGAGGAAAGTTACACGTCAAAAACGTCAGCTATCGATCTAGAACCTCCTTGCAAGCAGTCAAAATATGCTGGGAGACGTGTCAAGAGAGGATTATTTAAGTCAAGTAATGGACGTGTGATTAATGCGGACATCAATGGAAGTATCCAAATTATCCGCAAGTATCTTCCAGAGGCTTTCACCGCCGAGGGAGTAGTGAGCTGCGCCGTGCAGCCAATACGGGTCAACCCAGTGTGAAAGACTGAATCTATAAGTTTCTATAAGTTTAGTCTACACGGTAGCAGGGCTAATTCATTGAAGGAAAGCTGTATGTATGAATTCAACCAAGCCAAATTAGTAAATGATTAAGCCGCAAGTTATTAAGTGCTTTATTATAGTCAAACCCATCCCGACTATCCGAAAAACTGAAAACTCTAATCACCAACCATGAGCCAACCCACACCCGATCAACTGCAAATCTTCCTTGATATCGCCACAGAAGCCGCCATGGCAGCCGGGGCAATCTTGCAAACCTACTGGGGTAAACTAGATGCCGTAGAAGAGAAAGGGCGTCCAGGTGATTTAGTCACCGTTGCCGATAAAGAAGCAGAAGCCGTCATTTTAAAAGTCTTAAGGCGTCATGTCCCCCATCATGCTATTTTGGCAGAAGAATCGGGTCAAGGGGGAGATCAACAGAGTAAATATCGGTGGGCAATTGATCCCCTCGACGGCACCACCAATTATGCTCATCAATACCCCATTGCCTCTACATCAGTGGGATTACTCATTGACGAAATCCCGCAAGTGGGAGTGATCTATAATCCCTTTCGCCATGAACTCTTTCGCGCCGCTAAAGGATTAGGGGCAACTTGCAACCGCCGTCCCATTCACGTCTCTAACACATCTACTTTCAATCAAAGCTTACTGGTAACTGGCTTTGCCTATGACCGTCGCGAAACCCCAGATAATAACTATGCCGAGTTTTGTCACCTAACTCACCTCACCCAAGGCGTTCGCCGCAGTGGTTCAGCCTCACTGGATTTGGCAGATGTGGCTTGTGGACGCTTAGATGGTTATTGGGAACGGGGAATTTCGCCCTGGGATATTACGGCTGGTGTAGTATTAGTGCAAGAGGCAGGTGGCACAGTCACCGCTTATGATGGTAGCCCCCTTGTCCTAAAATCTGGACGAATTCTCGCCACCAATGGTCAAATTCATGACCAACTCAGCCAGGAACTGTTAAAAACACCACCCCTGTCCAGTTGGAATTGAGATCGTCATTCGTCATTTGTCATTTGTCATACTCAAGGGAGCGAGAAGCAAGCTACGTCATTTACTTCCCCATCTTCCCCATCTCCCCAAGCTTCCTTTGCTCCCTCAGCTCCCTCAGCTGCCCTTAACCGAACAGTCTTGAGATGCACCAGATCTTAGGAACTGTATTTTCTACAATAGCTATGAGGATGTCAAGGGGGTCTCTCATCTCTAAGACAGACTATAAAACTATTCTTTCGTCACAGCAATTGGACAGCACCCTATGGCTTTTGAAATTGAACGCGGACTCTTTAAGTATGATTTCACGGATTATCATGCCATTCTAGGCGTTCCCGTCGATGCGGATGAGAAGACAGTCCGGAAGCAGTATCTCAAAGTAACTCGCCGTCTCCACCCTGACAGCAGCAAATTCAAAACAGACGAGGAAAAACAGCAAGCCAATGAACTGCTAACCAAACTCGTCAATCCTGCCAAGGAACAACTGTTTCGCGGCAGTCGCGACTATAGAATCAGTTTAGGACACATGGGTAAGCGTCTAGCCGCAGAAGGAGGAAAAATTTCTATTTACAGTGACGTGGCTAAACAATTGGCAAAAGCTGGTGCAAATGCCGATGCTGTTTATCGAAATTCCTTGAAATCGCTAGCCTCTAAGCAATACGAATCTCTTGATCGAGTTGTGGACGTCACTGGCGAAATCAGTGAACTCAACTTAGTTTACTTGATGCTTAAAGGAAAAACATCCAAATCCGGCATCGGCAAAACCTCTCCAGGAACAGCCGTTTCCAAAACAGCCGGACCGGGTAAGGCGGTCAAGAAAACCCAAGCTGGCGCTGCTACCAGTGATGCCTCAACCAAGGGGGGTGGAACTCAAGAAGGCTCAAAAGTTGCTGCCTATATCAGCCGGGCTGACAGCTACATGCAGAAAAACAATTTTGCGGGTGCTGTTTTAGAATTACGAGAAGCTCTCAAATTAGAGCAAACCAATAGCAAATGTCATGGCTTATTAGGGTTAGCTTATTTAAAGCAAAATCAAGTGTCCATGGCTAAGGTTCACATTAATAAAGCCTTGCAATTAAATCCGCAGGAAGAAAACGCATTGAAAGGGAAACAATATATCGACAAATTAACCCAGAAATCGGGTTCAGGCAAAAAACCGAAAGAGCAATCGGGTGGCGGGGGTTTATTTGGAGGATTGTTTGGCGGCAAGAAAAAGTAAGGGAATCAGGGACAAAGGATCAACTGCTGCGTCCCCTTGTGGGCGCAGCTTGTAAGTAATGAGCATCACTTGCTCAGGGAAAATGTACCCTTGCTTCCCCAGCTCCCCCTCACCACAACACTTATTCAGCAGCCCCTAAGTATTCAACCGGACATGAGATAACTTGCAAAAAGGATCGTTGGCGGTAGATGATAGGAAAGGAATCCACCCTGTAGGTGGTTAGCAGATTCAATACCCCGCCCTACTCCCTGAGGACGAGGATTGCCGGACAAACGGCAACTAAGTATTGAATACCGCATAGAGTCTCAACCTGGTACAAACTCTTGGATACTTCCCTAGTCCAAGTTATCTTTAAGACTTTTTGTCGAGTCGCTCGCGATTGTTAGGACATCTTGGTTGAGATGGCGGGAAGGGACTACATTTCGACTTCGCTCAATGTAAACACTCACTCGTGAGGATTATCTCCATGTTACGAGTACCAGTTCTATCAAAATCAGGTAAACCCCTAATGCCTACTAAGCCTAGTCGTGCTAGGCGTTGGCTGAAAGAGGGTAAAGCCAAAATCATGCACAACGACTTAGAATGTTTTACCATTCAGCTAACCTTTGAGACAGGAGAAGACACCCAACCTATAGCCATAGGACAACGACAGATGCTTAAGTGGCTATCTGAGTTGGCGACCGTTACAACCCACCAAGGATGGCAAAGAGACGGCAACGGTACGACGCAACTTAGACAGTGGCTAGGGTTAGCCGAAGACAAGAAAAACAAAGCTAATGAATAATCTAGAGTTTTACGATTATAAGCCGCACCTAAGCAGCTTACGTGAGGAGATATTCAAGGGTTTGACTCAACCCCAAAAAGCGATCGCGCCCAAGTTCTTTTATGATAAACGTGGGTCAGAACTGTTTGATCAGATCTGTGAGGTGGAGGAATACTATCCCACCCGGACAGAAATTCATCTGTTAAAAACCTATTGCCGGGACATTGCCCAACTCGTGGGTCAAGATTGCTTGCTGATCGAGTATGGTAGTGGCAGTAGTGCCAAAGTCCGCCTTCTGTTGGATGCCTTGCCGCACCTAGCTGGATACATGCCCATCGATATCTCCCAAGAACACATGCTGCAAGCGTCAGCAGAACTAGCACAATCCTATCCTGACTTGGATGTGATCGCCGTTTGTGCGGATTATACCCAAGATTTTCAACTGCCACCCTACAGCAAAAAACCTGTTAATCACAAGCTAATTTTCTTTCCGGGTTCCACGATTGGCAATCTACATCCCCAGGAAGCCATCCATCTGCTGAAACAGTCGCGTCGTCTTTTGGATAAAGGCGATGGCATGTTAATTGGTGTCGATTTGAAAAAAGACCCAGCTATTTTAAATGCTGCCTATAATGATGCCCAGGGAGTTACGGCTGAATTTAATCTCAACCTGTTAGAGCGGATTAATCAGGAGTTAAACGCTAATTTTGATTTATCACACTTTCACCACTGGGCTTTTTATAATCCAGATAAAAGCCGCATTGAGATGCACTTAGTTAGTCTCAAGGAACAAACTGTTATCATCGATAAGACACCGTTTCACTTTCGTCAAGATGAAACAATTCACACCGAAAATTCATATAAATACAGCATTGAAGAGTTCCAGAATATGGCAAATTATGCTGGATTCGATACTCAACAGGTATGGACAGATGCTGATCATCTCTTCAGTCTCCACTACCTAACGATTAGCCATTAGAAATTTTAATTCCCGGTTTCCTAGAAGGGCAGGTTTAGTCAAATTATCGGTTTATGGCAAAATGTGAGCGGTAAAACCCGCCCCTACATCCCTGTTCCCTGTTCCCTGTTCCCTGTTCCCTGTTCCCTGTTCTCTGAAAAATGGCAAAAGCTGACAAAATAAACTTTTCTTGTCCGAGTGGTTTTCCCGAATTTCTCCCCGGCGAAAAACGTCTGGAGATGTATTTGATAGACACCATCCGCCAAGTTTTTGAGCGATATGGATTCACACCTATCGAAACTCCAGCAGTTGAGCGATTAGAAGTTCTGCAAGCCAAAGGAAATCAAGGGGATAATATTATTTACGGGTTGCAACCAATTTTGCCGCCCAATCGCCAAGCCGAAAAAGAACAGGCGGGAGAAAGTGGTTCAGAAGAGAGGGCATTAAAGTTTGATCAGACGGTTCCCTTAGCGGCTTATATTGCCCGTCACCTAAATGAACTTCAGTTTCCCTTTGCCCGTTATCAGATAGATGTGGTATTTCGGGGAGAACGGGCAAAAGCGGGACGCTATCGCCAATTTCGTCAATGTGATATTGATGTAGTGGGTCGTAATAAGCTGAGTTTGCTCTATGATGCCCAAATTCCGGCGATTATTGCTGAAATTTTTACGGCGATTAATATTGGAGACTTTTTGATTCGCATCAACAATCGTAAAGTTCTCAGTGGGTTCTTTGAATCAATTGGTTTAGATGAGAGCAAAATTATGCCCTCTATCCGGATTGTAGATGCAGCGGAGAAAATTGGCGAAACAAAGGTGAAAAAAGCGCTCTTGGCTGAAGGGTTATCCGATGAACAAGTCGAGCAAATTCTTACCTTCACCAAGATTCAGGGTTCGGTGGATGAGGTGTTGGCACAATTAAACGCCATGCTTGAGGATAAACCAGACGCTCAGGTATTGAAAACGGGCATTGCTGAACTAGAAACTGTGATTACCGGAGTGCGGAATTTGGGGGTGAGCGATCGCGTATTTTGCATTGACCTCTCAATTGCCCGTGGATTAGATTATTACACGGGAACAGTGTATGAAACAACACTGGTTGGTCACGAAGCCTTGGGCAGTATTTGTTCCGGGGGACGGTATGAAGAACTCGTGGGCATGTTTGTTGGGGATAAAATGCCAGGAGTAGGCATTTCCATCGGCTTAACTCGATTGATGAGTCGGTTGATTCAAGCCGGGATTCTGGAGTCTTTCTCCTCTACACCCGCCCAAGTGATGGTGGTGAATATGCAAAGTGACCTGATGCCTTTGTATTTAGAAGTATCTCAGAAATTGCGTCAGGCGGGAATTAGTACGATTACCAGTTTTGACGAGCGCTCTGTGGGCAAACAGTTACAGCAAGCTGATAAACGGGGAATTCCCTTGTGTGTCATTATTGGCTCTGAAGAAGCTGCTGCTCAAAAATGCGGTTTGAAAAACATGAGAACCGGAGAGCAAATTGCTGTCAATATAGAGCAGCTAGCTGATGAGGTGAGCAAGCAACTAGCCTAAGCATTCCTGTAGAGACGTTGCATGCAACGTCTCTACAAAAGGGGTAATTTTGTAGCATCAATTACAGACAAGAACACTGAACTACACTGCCACCAAAGCCTCTTGATAACGGTTATGGAGCAAACTGACATGAACCTGACTAAGAGCATACCAGGTTGGCTCACTGACCACTCCATCTTCCACTAAGCCATGACGTTTTTGGAACGATCGCACAGCGCGTTCTGTTTGTTCGCCAAAATCACCATCAATTGGCGCTGAATAATCCTGAGTCAGATGCAGCACCCACTGTACAGGAATTACCATATCATGTCTGCTCCCTCGATTGAGTACAGGCATATTAACTGGGGCACCCTGATAAAGGGCTTGCCATGTTAGGGAATCGACAATACCATCAGCTTTGAGGAACATACTTTGCTGAAATTCCATCACAGCATCATGGACCGAGCGATCAAAATACCCCCCCATGGGACCGGTGTAGGTGCCGCAATGAGCCAGAAGCTTTTGCAATTCTAAAACCTCAGCTCCCACCGAACCCAGTTGCAGTATAGGTTTGCGAACTGATGATTTAGCTGTGAGTCTAACCTTGGATGTTGTTTCTGGATTAAAAAGTGCTTGCATAATACAGAGCGTGACATTAAATTTAAGAGATTGTTGATGGCGGATAACTTATCCGGGCTAACCCAATCAGCCAAAAGAAAGGTCTTGTCAATCATCCGATTGGGTGAATTGGGTTCAAGGATGTAGTCTCTCTCAACTTAATCCTACAGTAGGTTCATCGGAAAGGAAATCACGCAAAAGCGATCGCGCCTGAGTGGGAAGGTTCAAGTACGCGATCGCTTAATTCAATTTAACGGATTTTATCTCAACCTGTGGAAACCCGCGCAGGCGGGTTTCGTTTGTGTAGCTGCGGTTTCAACCGCGCAATTAACTAGGCTAGGCGAGAATAAAATCGCTACTGTTGAGGGCACTCGCTTGAATCCCACTCAAGATAGCTAGGTCTGTATTGAAGGCACTAACGCGAGTATCATTACCATCTTGAATCAGGTCAAGCTGTTGGAACGTGATCCCTAAACCACGAATGCCAATCCGGTCAATTTCTAGCTCAAAGTCAGTAATCGTGTGAGCCGCACTAGGAACAAAGCCATTGACAATCCAGAACTGATCTTCACCATTACCGCCTGTCATGGTGCTACCCCCATCACCACCAAACAATAGATCATCGCCATCACCACCGGAAAGTTGGTCATTGAAACCAGCAATGAGGATATCATCACCTTTGCCGCCATCAAGACTATTATTACCCGAACCAAACGAGGCATTCAGAATATCATCGCCATCGCCACCCGACAATTGGTCATTGAAGCCAGCTAAGAGATTGTCATCACCATCGCCCCCATCGAGGCTGTTATTTCCTGTACCAACGGAAGCGTTAAGGATATCGTCGCCTTTACCGCCCAACAGTTGGTCATTGGAGCCAGCGAAGAGGTTATCGTCACCTTTGCCCCCATCGAGCAGATTATTTCCGCCACCATTAATGGCATTGAGGATATCATCGCCTTTACCGCCATCAAGCACGTTATGACTGCCACCACTGGAAGCTTCAAGGATATCTTCACCCTTACCGCCTAATAGGTAGTCATTAGAGCCAGCTAATAGAACATCGTTACCTTTGCCGCCATCAAGCAGGTTATTTCCGCCACCATTGGAAGCATCCAGGGTATCATGACCTTTGCCGCCAAACAACTGGTCGTTGAGGTTAGCTAACAGTTCGTCGTCGCCTTTTCCACCATCGAGCAGGTTATTTCCTGCACCATTGGATACATCCAAGCGATCATCGCCAGCTTCACCAAATAATTGGTCGTAGCTATTGCCAATCAGTGTATCATCGCCTTTACCGCCGTAGAACTGATTCCCACCAATGCTTCCTGAGCCATCCACCTCATCGTCCCCAGCACGAGCAAAAACAATGACTGGACTGTCAGTAATGGTGAAAACATCATCGCCATTAGTGCCGAAAATCGGAGTAGGAGGAATCTTTTGGTTGCCAAAGTCGATGTTGGTAACTGTATCACCAGAGCCGAGAGTTACCTTCTGACTACCAGCAATAGGAAATGAATTACCCGTGAACGATAAATTGTCAACCAGTAAGCCTGAGTCAACAGCCGTATCTCCCACATTCACAACCCCGATTCCCAGGGTAAAAGTACCGGCGGTTTGGAAAGTATGGGAGAAGATGTCAAATCCTGTTTCTTCATTGAAAATGGTTGGAGAGAATCCGAAAGAGCTATTTGTATTCGCTAGCGTGTCCAAAGTATTTGACACAATCGAAACGAAGCCAAAATCGTTAAAGGAAGTGGGCGTAGCTTCGTTGGTGAGGAAGTTCCAATCAAAGCTCAATTGAGTACCAGCCGATACTGTTACTGTTTGCTTGATTGCTGAACCAACGGTAGCATTACCATTACCCAAACCATCGATGCTTCCGGAAGTCAACCCTAGAAATGTTTCTAGCTGGGCATCGCTTACAGCACCACCTCCGTTAGTGAGCAAAGCTTGATAGGTTCCCTTCGTTGGACCCGAACCAAAGGCAGCAGTCTCGATAGTAGTGCTACCCGTTGTTTGCCAAGGAGCAAAGCTTCCCGTTTCAAAACCACCGTTAAAATTCGGAAATGTCTGCTTCCAACCGGGTTTTAGCACCTCGGCAACGGTGTAAGTACCTGGATTCAGGTTAGTAAAGGTATAGTCACCGTTGATATCGGTTTTCGTGGATGTCTCACCGGAATCGAGTTGACCGTTTTGATTATCGTCTAGGTAAATTGTCCAACCCGCCAAACCTGGCTCATTGGCATCTTGTTTTCCATCCCCATTGAGGTCATTCCACTTACTGCCGCTAATTTCTCCTGGCTGAGGTACTCCGACAAATACATTATCGATCGCCCAGTTATCGAAGCCATTACCACTATGATTGATTTGACGCCAGCGGAAACTGGTGCTACTGGTTTGGGCTGCGGTGGGAACTGTTTCGATGAGGGTTGTCCAACTGGTGAAGTCTTCGGTGTCATAAAGACCTAGTTGAGTCCAGCTAGTACCACCATTGATAGAATATTCCAATACGACATCTTCCCCTGGATCGGCATTCTCTCCACCATTAGAGCCATTGCCAAAGATGATGTCGAAGAAGACTGTACCGCCACTAGAGACATCCACGAAGTTCGTGGTGGCAAAGCGAGAAGAACTACCGTTAAACCAAAGCGAGTTCCCATCACTACCGACAAAGTTGCTATTGGCTGTGCCATTGGTGATGGTTGACCATTGGCTATTGTCAATGTCTGGGTCAAAGTCATCAACAACACTATTGAGAATCGGTGGTCCAACCGTTACATTATCGATTGCCCAGTTATCGAAATTATTGCCACTGTGAGCGATTTGCCGCCAACGGAAGTTGGTGCTACTCGTCTGAGCCGCAGTCGGAATCGTCTCAGTTAGGGTTGTCCAAGTCGTAAAGGCTTCGGTGTCGTAAAGACCAAACTGATTCCAGGTACTGCCATTATCAATCGAATATTCCAGCACCACATCTTCCCCTGGATCAGCATTCTCGCCACCATTGGAGCTATTGCCAAAGATCAGGTCAAAGGTAATCGTGCCGCCATTAGTAACATTTACCAGGTTGGTGATGGCAAAACGAGAGCTACCGCCACTGGTTCCCCCGTTGAACCATAGGGAGTTCCCATCACTGCCAACAAAATTACTATTGGCTGTACCGTTAGTAATATTAGACCATTGGCTATTGTCAATGTCTGGGTCAAAGTCATCAAAGATTACGGGAAGCACTGGAGGAGGGGTAGAGCCAGTCAGGGCGCTGTAGGCATTGAGCCGCCCTCCCGTAACGGTTATTCCTTGTAATGCTGGAATTGGGTCAACGGTTGCTAGGATACGATCCTTGACCTGTTGGGCTGTTAATGTGGGGTCGTTAGACCAAATCAAACTGGCAACACCTGCTACGTGAGGACTTGCCATGGACGTTCCACTCTTGAAACCATATCCGCCCCCAGGAACCGTACTATAGACAGAAGATCCTGGTGCGCCTAGGTCTACGGAATTAAGTCCATAACTGGAAGTCCCAGACAACTGATCGTTATGATTTGTGTTAGCTACGGAAATAATGTTATCTAGGTTATAACTGGCAGGGTAATGGGGGGAAATGTCGGTATTTCCACCAGTATTCCCAGCCGCAGCAATAAATAACTGGTCTGCATTCCCCGCCGCTGCGATCGCATCATACAACCCTTGGGAATAGCCACCACCCCCCCAACTATTGTTGGTCAAGTCAGCTCCCATCATCGTTGCATATTCGACAGCCTGAATCGCATCAAAGGTAGTGCCAGAACCCGAGGCACCTAGGAACTTGAGTGCCATGATATCAGCCGACCAACTGACACCCGTCACACCGATACCGTTATTTCCTTCAGCCGCGATTGTTCCAGATACGTGAGTGCCGTGACTGTTGTCGTCAAATGGGTCGTTATCATCATTGGCAAAGTCCCATCCGTGGATATCATCGATGTAGCCGTTATTATCATCATCAATCCCATTTCCGGCAATTTCTCCCGGATTTGTCCACATATTGTCATTGAGATCGGGATGGTTATAATCCACCCCGGTATCAATTACCCCAACGACTATATTGTTTCCGGTAGCAATATCCCAGGCTTCGGGAGCATCAATGTCCGCGTCAGGAGTGCCGCCCGTCTGTCCGGTATTGTTGAGTCCCCAAAGTTGATTGAATTCTGGGTCATTGGGAACAGTGGTATTGGTGGAAACGATATAGTTGGGTTCAATATATTCAACGGCGGGATCGCCTCCATAAAGAGCGATGGCTTCAGCGACGCTCATACCTGGGATTTCCCAAAGCTGAATGCCCAAGCCCTGAGTGGACTCTTTCACATTGGCGCCAAGGCTGGTTTGCAGAGCGTTAATCTGATTCGTTGAGGTAATTGATGGGTTAAGTTTAATGATTACCTCACCGGGGTGGTAGTCTGTTCCTTCTACACCCATGGTGCTAGAGAGTTCTTGCACTAAGGCTTGGAATTCAGGTGACTCCATCTCTCGCTTAGGCGCAACAGCTACCTGATTCGTAGTCTCGTCTTGATTCGTACTCTCGTCTTCTAAGTCTACTGAGCCATTGAGTTCAATTTGGCTGTTGTCGGATTGATCGAACAAATCGTTAGTGGACATAGGTCTCACTCCTTCAACAAAATTTCTTAGAAAATCCGATCGAGTGGCTATTTCACTACAGTCGATTCGCTGCAACTCGTGAACTTTCACTAATTACTCGGGATTGGGCAGCGAATTTTACGCGAATGAACGATTTTTTTGACAAAACTTTACAAATACTGAACGGTCAGACACAGGATTTACTCCTTCACGCTCAATGAATGTAAGTCAAAACTAATGCAACGAAACACTGTATCTGGGAGGTTTACGCTCTCGGGCGTAAGTCCTCAAAAATTAACCTGAATTTAACCTTACTTATGTAGCCGTAAGGTTAGAACATCGATGTCTAGTTGAGGAGTATAGACGTTTCTTTGCCGGAAATCCAAATAGTTAACAAAACTTATGAACATCCACATAACCAACTGTCCCAGCCGACATTGAAACCCCTACAGGACTTAGGCACAGTGTCTATAATGGCACAATCCTTGTAGTGCGTTTAGCGAAGCCATGCCGCAGGCTTTGCATCTTGCTCGCTACTAATACCCAATTTAAATGCATAACAGCTTATCAGGGTGACTTAGTTCCCCCGGAGTCTTGTCCCCAGCAACGCAATCAGGTTAATTTAGCCAAGGGTGACTTCATCGGATTGGGTATTAATCGAGCGCTCAAAGGATAAAAAAATGATTAGCTGGTGGGGGAATTATTTAGTTGTCTGTGTCAATCTGTGTCTCTTAGGATTTACTGTTCTAGAAAGTGCTATCCCTTCTGTATCATCTGTTTTTTTGTCAATAGTTGGCAATAATTTTTATTATAACTTTAATAAAATACATGCGTCCAAGGGGGAGGTTGGGAGTGAGACGAAAACCAAACATTATACAAAGTGTTACGACGATTCAAGGGGTTGAGCTGTATCAAAATTAATTTTGCCCAGAAAAAACCCACCATAGATAATATACCTGAAAATCGTACACTCATCTCACAATTGCTGTAACCCTTGAAAATTCGTAGATAATTCCGGAAAACGGGCCAAAAATGAGCAATTATGACGTTTTGTTGAGATGGAAGCATGATTTAAAAATTTAAACTGTTCTGGGTGAAAGAATAGTTTAAATTATCATCAGTTGACAAATTTAGCCGAAACGGGATTGAGTCAAGCTAAGGAAATGTCAGTAGCGAAGCAGAAAGAAAGAGTCAAGGGGTATGTCGTGAATCGTGGTATCAAAAGAAGTGCGATCGCTCGCTGTGCAGTATCGGATTCGTCTAAAGTCCAATAGTAATCAAGTGTCCAATTATGTGATTAGAGAATGAAGCGAAGCGAAATGAAGAATCTCTCCAGATACTAATGCTTATTCCGACGCTTGTTACTCGCTAACACTTCGCGTTACGCTACTGGATTGACACAGCTAAAATGATGGAAGAGACTTGACGATTGAATCGGGCGCCCCTACAGTTTCCGGGCTAATGGTTAATTGCTCAAATAAGGTGTGCCGAGCCACTACTAACATGACACAGCTAAAATGGTGGAGTGGATTCTACCGTTAAATCGGGCGCACGCCATGCGCCCCTACAGTTTATGCACTACTCATCGTTATTGGTGTTACTATCCTTATCCCTATCGTTCCCGCTACTTTCGCCCTCAACGGCAAAAGCCCAAGATACAATAGCACAATCTAGCTTTGCCCCAGGATTTTGGCGTCCAGCAGAACAACTGGTTCAAGAACAACTGAATTTGATTAATCGGATTGAGGGGGCATTCTACAGTCCTAATGTATATCAAGTAGAAGCGACGCGATCGCAACTTTTCTTACATCTCGGCAAAGTGGAACGCTTCTTGAATAGTCAGTATCGAATTCCCCAGTTTCTCTGTAATAACGGAACACCTGATCCTGATGTTCCTGCACCGTTAACCTTACCCCAGCGACAGGTGTACTGCAATCTTTATGTATCTACCCAAAAGCTGGAACCAATGGTTGATCTGTTGGATATGCGGTTACCGATGCTAGCTGGGTTAGCTGCACCTAGTACCATACCACTAGATGATCAACGTCCAGGCTTGCGGTTGAATTTAGCCACACCACTTCGTCCTGAATTTGCACCTGTACCCGACTTTCCCGAACCGGAACCGCCTGTCTTGGGTATGCCAACAAAGCGCCCCCTTACAGACTATCAGAGACAGCCGTTACAACCTGCGATCGCGCCTCCAGAAGCTGTCACCCAAACTCTTTTAGCCGCACGGGAACAACTATTACCCACATTACCCGCATTTCCCGACTCGGCTCGTATCATTGACCCCGGTGTCTACTCGGTAATTCCCACTCAGAGTACTTTGGGTCTTTTACCCTTAGAACCCCAACGATATGCCGACTTTCTTGAGCAATCCAACACCGGGATTGCCCGTATATTCCTCGCCGAAAGCTATCAACCTGATCCCAATAAGCTGCGAAACCGCCTGCAATCTCCCCTCCCCCAACCCTTTCCCTTAACGACTGAGGTTGAATCGGCGACGGATTCCGTTCCCAGCTTGGCGCTGGAGATTGAAAATGGAAACTTTACCATTCCTTTGCAAGGGTTGGATTATGGTTTTATTGTCAATTTGGGTGATGTTTCTTTAGACGAACTCGACGCCAATCTCAACACAATTCCTACGCTTACACCTGAACAACGAGATTTATTTCTGAACTATCGTCCGCCCAATGACGTAGAAGCTTTACAAATAGACCAACGGCGCTTTTATACGGGTAAAGATGGGATTGGGTTTGTCCCGCCTTTAAGCCCACCGGCGGCTATCGGTTCAGAGGTAAAATTAAATAATACGTATTTGGTTCGATTAATTCAATTCCAGTTACCCGAAGCTGTACTTGAAGGAGAACCAATTTCCCGGGCGCAGCGCCGTTATTTACCAGAAATACTCAACACACCCAGCAGCGATGTGATTGTGGCGTTTCAACCCGTTCACCAGCGTTTAGATGGGAGTTATACCGTGCTGTGGCGTTTACTGTATCGGTTTAGTGATCCCCAAATTGAAAATTTAGCCGAATATGTTGATTTAGAGTAGGGGCTTGGTTCCCAAGCCCTTACTTGGTTCCCTTGGTGACCAAGCCCCTACGAATGCCCGGTATATAATGGCAAACGCGATCGCACTCCCTCTGCTCCCAGACGTTCCACGCCTTACGTCTCTACAACCCCTTGACGGAGCCTGCGCCCCTAGGCTAAGGGTTAATTTGGCTCTGGGAATAATTGTAATTGTATCTGAATCAATGTTTAATCCTTATCGTTATCAACAACAGTTAAATCAACCGTTTTCCTTTGATCGTCTCTACTCTCATCCGGGTTCTCTGGATAGTTATGATTCCCAGGGAAGTCGCCAAAGCATTGGTATTATCGGTGGGGGAATTGCTGGACTTACCTGTGCTTATGAATTGAGTCAATTGCAGCACCAGGTTACTCTGTTGGAAGCGTCTGGGCGTTTAGGGGGTCGTATTTATACTCACTACTTCAGTGATGGCACTCATGCCGAATTGGGCGCCATGAGGGTTCCGGCTAGTCATGGTTGCACCCTCCATTATATGGATAAATTTAAGTTAAAAAGAAGACAATTTGTTAGTTACAATCCCGCCGCTTACTATTATTTACGTGGGCAAAAGACTCGCCTTGACAAGTATAACCCCCTATTATATAACTACAATTTAACTCCTGAAGAGCAGCAAGACCCGGCAGTAATTTACGAAACTATTTTAGAGGAGTTAATTGAGTCTTTGTCTAATCAGGAGAAATGGGAGATGTTTTCCCCTAACTTCACCAGTTCCCGACTAAGAGAATACGACAGCCTCTCAGTAACCCAATATTTTCGCGATCGCCTCTCCCCCGATGCCTTTGAATTCGTCGGTCACGCGACAGGGATGCTCCATTATAATCAAGTTTCTCTTTTGAATGGGTTAATTGACTTTTTGGCTTGGCATCGCGTGGAACAATACAAGTTAGTCGGAGGGATGGAAACCCTGGTAAACGCTTTTGCGGAAAGAATACCAGGGGACATTCAGACTCAAGCCCAGGTAACCGCCATAGAACTAACCGATTCTGGTGTTAAACTCCACTGGAATAGTTTACAGGGTAAACAAAGCGCCGAGTTTGATTTTGTCATCTGTACGGTTCCGACTACGGCTTTGGCAAAAATCGATTTTGATCCGCCTTTACCTGTTAAACAAAGGGAAGCGATTAACAGTCTGGGGTATTGTAGCGCCGCGAAAACCTTATTCCACTGTACCGCTCGTCCTTGGGAGTTTGAGGATGGGATTTATGGTGGCGGAAGTTTTACAGATTTAAATATCGAAAAGTGTTGGTATCCTGATGATAATGCTATCTTGGCAGATAAACAATCAGACAATCCTGACTGGATAGCCTGCGATCGCGAACGTTCCCATCAACCGTCTGCGTTTACAGCAGCGTATCGTTGGGAAGGGAATTCACGAAAATTCCGGAGTCTGGAAGAAGGCGATCGCACTGAATTGACGTTACGTGAGGTTAAGCAACTCCATCCTCAGATTGAGCCATACGTTGATGATATCGTTCACTATATTTGGGATGAAAAGGCTAAACTGGGTTCTGGCTCTTATGCCTTTTTTGCTCCAGGAGAACATGAGCGATATCAAGGATGGTTGGGTGAATCCTATCCTCACCAGCAACCTCGCGTCTTTTTTGCCGGGGAACATCTGGGCATTAATCATGCTTCGGTGCAAGGGGCAATTCAGACAGCACTTGCGGCAACAATTGATGTTCTTGAAAATAGCTGACTCAAATAAGCGTTAAGATCGAAAATTATTCTACAGTCACCCTAAATGAGTTAATGACAATTTTGTCAAATAGTTTGAATTACAAACGCTCACAATAATCTGAAAACGATCTATGACTCAAGCCCAAGCCGAACTAAAACTATACAGCTTTGATGAATTTATCAGCTGGTATCCCGAACAATCAGAAGTACGGTACGAACTGCATGATGGAGTAATTATCGAAATGCCCAAGCCAAAGGGGAAACATTCCAATCTAACCGGTTCCCTGATTGAGCAACTGTTGATCGTTATTAGGCAGATAGGCAAAGGAGGTATTTGGACTATTCCTAGAGAGTCGATTGTCAAACCCAAACGGGAAAAATCAGGTTATGAACCGGACATCATTGTGTTAAACCAAGAAACCATTGGAATGGAATCTAGGTGGGAAAGTGAATCAATTATCCAAAATTCAGATTCAGTCAAATTAATTGTCGAGGTTGTTTCCACTAATTGGCGTGACGATTACTACAATAAACTTCGAGATTATGAAGAAATGGGCATTGAGGAATATTGGATCATCGATTATGCCGCCTTGGGGGCGAGAAAGTTTATCGGGAACCCCAAGCAACCTACATTTTTTGTTTGTAATTTGGTTGATGGAGAATATCAGATGACGCCCTTTACGGGAAATACTCCCATTGTTTCCCCAACTTTTCCCCAGTTCAACTTATCTGCACAGGAGATTTTTGACTTGGCTTTGTATTTGGGATGAAGAAGCTAAGCTGGGTTCTGGCTCTTATGCCTTTTTTGCTCCAGGAGAACATGAGCGATATCAAGGATGGTTGGGTGAATCCTATCCTCACCAGCAACCTCGCGTCTTTTTTGCCGGGGAATGAGACTAAGGCAAAATTAAACAAGAGGCGCAAATCCAAAGCCACCCAATCCACTCAAACCAATGTTCAGCCGCTCAACCTTTTGGGGGAATAGCCCATGGCAAAGGACATCTAAGCTGTTCGGCATTTAAACCTTAATATCAGTAATGGCGAAAGCCTTGTAGTGCGTTAAGCGAAGCCATGCCGCAGGCTTTGCATCTTGCTCGCTACTAATACCCAATTTACAGCATTTCTCAGTCTAGTGAGGTACAGTAGCAACAATGAGTAAACCATCCTTTGATGTCATCTAAAGAAACTTGGCTAAATGCTTCTTCTATTGCTTTGGCTAAGTCCGGATATGTCCTAGCTTCCATAGCCCGCAGTATCGATTTAATTTTGGAGAAGCAATTTTCAATCGGGGAAAAATCTGGAGAATAGGGAGGTAAATAAATCAGTGTTGCTCCCGCCTCCTGAACTAATGATTCAATCGTTTTTCCCAGATGGATAGAGCAGTTGTCAAGAATGACACAGGCTCCAGACCAAAGATACGGCACTAATTTACGAGCGATAAAGGCTTCAAAAGTGAGACCATCAATAGCACCGAGAAGACTTACTTGAGTCAGGGTAAGCTCATCTAATTTGGTATAAATTGTACTTGACAAAAGCCAAAGTCATTTGAGATTCAGAAAGGTTTGTGATCGCGCCCCTAACGGGGTAAGCCAAAACGGTGATCAGGCGGTGATTATGGAGGAAGACGAAGGGGTTTGCGATCGCGCCCCTAACGGGGTAAGCCAAAACGGTGATCAGGCGGTGATTATGGAGGAAGATGAAGGGGTTTGCGATCGCGCCCCTGACGGGGTGAACCAAAAACTTGGTTGGGCGGTCATGGTGGAGCAAGAGGAAGAGGT
>NZ_JAVJNP010000088.1:0-12603 GCF_040217205.1 Coleofasciculus sp. A1-SPW-01
TTGTCCCTAAACCCGCCCCTACAATTGTCCCTAAACCCGCCCCTACAATTGTCCCTAAACCCGCCCCTACAATTGTCCCTAAACCCGCCCCTACAATTGTCCCTAAACCCGCCCTGATAATTGTGGCTAAACCCGCCCTGATAATTGTGGCTAAACCCGCCCTGATAATTGTGGCTAAACCCGTCCTGATAATTGTGGCTAAACCCGCCCTGATAATTGTGGCTAAACCCGTCCTGATAATTGAGTGATGTGGAGGGAATAATTTTGACTAAAGTGAATTGGTATGCTGTCGGCACATTAATAGCAATTGGCTGGTTAGGGCAAATTAATTCAATTGCTTGGGCAACGTCTCAGAGAATAACAGAACCTTCAGTATCAACTGCCAAACGAGAACAGGCTCAACTTCCCACCTTGCCACCTCCACAAGATATTAATAGTCCGACAGAGGGAGTCAATATTAATGTTCCTGATCCCTTTGCGCCACCGCCACCCCTCGGTTATCCAGAAGAATCACCGCAACGAGTCCCGGATAATCAATTTAATGAATATGTTCTCGGTATTGGTGATTCCATCGCAGTTACGGTAGAACGCTATCCTGACCTTAATTTTTCCGGCACAATTGATTTACAAGGGAATATATTAGTTCCCTTAGTCGGTAAAATTAACGTCCTCGGACTTACTCCCGACCAAGTTGAAGATAGATTAGCCACCGCCTTTAATGAATTTGTGGTTGACCCAGATGTAACGGTGGTTCTAGCCGGATTGCGTTCCGCCACAGTCACCATTGCAGGTGAAGTGACTCGACCTGGTTATTATTCCCTAGCACCCGGTTCTCAGCTTACGGCGGCTCTGCAAGCGGCTGGTGGAACCACGAATCTGGCTGACTTGCGTACTGTCATCGTGCGTCGGCGTTCTCCTGCGAATAATTCGATTATTGAACAACAGATTGATTTATTTACACCGCTGCAAAATGCGACATCCTTACCGGATGTGCGTCTCCGAGATGGGGATTCTGTCGTCGTATTGGAATTAGAAACCGGTACAACGACGGATTATGACCGCAGTCTTGCCTCTCGCTCAACGCTTGCGACACCACAAATTACGCTGCGAGTCTTGAGTTATCCTAATGGTCGAATTGGCAACCTGAATTTACCCAATGGAAGTAATTTTATCGATGCGTTGACCTCGCTAGCGCCAAGTTTAGACGATGCGGATTTAGGTAAAATTGCCTTAATGCGGTTTGATCCGGAACAGGGTAAAGTCGTGACCCAGGAGATTGATGGGAAAGCTGTCCTCATGGGTGATTTGGCGCAAAATGTCCCCTTGCAGAATGAAGATGTTATTGTTGTCGGTCGTAGCCTTATCGCTAAAGTCAACTATGCTTTGCGTTTAGTGACTCGACCCTTTAGCGATTTTCTGGGATTTCGCAACTTTTTTGAAAATGTCGGGAATGTGTTTGGCTCAGGGAATAATAACTAGGGCTTGCTGAATAAGCATTGTGGGAAGCAATGTAGAGACGTAGCATGCTACGTCTGGGCGCAGGGAAGAGATGCAATTTGTTATCCGGACAAGACATTGCTCGGTAGTTTGGTTGAATCGCTGTGCGATCGCATCCTTTCTGCTATCCTCCTACAAAGGTGCTGAGCTAGAATACAAGCACAGACACTTTGACATGAGTTGCCTTAATTTAGTATACATCTATTCGGCGCATCCTCTCCTAGACTCCGCTTGCACGACTCGTTAGCCTGAAATTGCTATGACTATCCCCTTAATTAAACGCTATTTAATCGCCCTTGATCGTTATAAATTCATTGGCATCGGTGTTTTTGCGCTAATTACTGGCGGATCGGGCGTTGTGGCGATTATGCCTTCTCCCCCCAGTGCTGTATCTTACGAGGGTTGGGGAGATTTGTCGGTAACCACTCCTCAAATTTTTTCCCAAACTGGAGAGCAAATTAAGCAGGTAGGGACTCAAGGGCTTACAAAAGAGAATCTTCTACAGGAAAACGTGATTAAAGCTACAGCTATAGCTGTAGGTGGTAATCCTAAAGAAATCATTGAGAATGTGGAATGGAAGTCCGACAAATCAGGAAAAGACGGAGAAGCCTCGATTCCATCAATAATAAGAGTGATTTACACTGATGACGATCCAGAACAAGCCGTCAAAACTGTAGAAGTGCTGATGCAGAAAATAATCGAGCAAAGTCGTTTGATTAATACCGGACGACTGCAAGCGATTATTGACTCAATTGAAACACGCTCAGCCGAGGCAGAAGAAGAACTAAAACAGGCACAAGAAGAACTGGAAACCTTTAACCGGATTGAGGGTGCAGCCTTAGCCCTAGCTGAAGATAACAGCTTGCTGGCACAAATTAGTGCCAACCAACAACAGCAACGCCAACTGCAACAGACTCTAGAAGGAATTGAGAGTCAGATGGCTAGCTTGCAGAGGCGGTTGGGGTTGACGGCTGACCAAGCCTATACGAACTCTGCTCTCAGCGCTGATCCCACCATCGCTGGCTTGCGCGGACAATTGCAACAAATTGAAACTCAGGAAGAACTGCTCAAGAGTCAAGGGTATAAAGACCAACACCCGAATGTACAAGAGTTACAGCGACAGCAACGGACGTATGAAGCAATGCTGGCACGACGAGCCGCCGAGGTGATTCAGGGGAACAGTGGGGGCGAAGCTTTAACCCCGCCGCAAATCCGAGCCGATAGCAGCCTTGACCCCGCCCGGAAACAGTTGGCTGACACGTTGGTGTCATTATCAACCCAACGCGATACCCTGCAAGATCAACTGGAAACGACCAAAAGAATTGGACAGGAACTGCTTCAAGACTATCAACAGATTCCCACTAGGCAGCTTGAGCAGGTGCGCTTGCAGCAGCAGTTTCAGCTCAAACAAAACTTCTACAACACACTACAGTCTAAACTCATCGATGCCAAAGCCGCCGAAGCGGAAACCGTGAGCTATCTAAGCGTTAGTCAGCCTCCGAATGTCCAGAAGAAAGGCGGGAAAGAATCAACTAATCCGATTGTCATCCTCGCCGGGGGAACCTTTGTCGGCTTAGTCGCGGCGGCTGGCGTGATTCTCATCCTAGCTATCTTGGATAGCAAACTCTACGCGGCGAAAGAAATCCAGCAATTGCTGGCACAACATGATGTCCCTGTCTTGGCAGAATTGCCTGTGGTGATGAGCATTGATCCAGATTTGGGACAAACGGGTATTTTACTCAAGTCAAGTTCACCTTATTTAGAGGTGTACGAACGGTTCCGCAGTAAGCTTTGTAGTGGGGAAAATAAATCCTTGAAAGTGGTGTTAATCGCCAGCACGGTTAACGGAGAGGGTAAAAGCACCACCGCTTATAATTTAGCGATCGCGTCAGCCCATGCGGGTAAGCGTACTCTATTAATTGAAGCCGATTTGCGCTCATCCTCCCAAGCGCATTTCCACCACGTCACCCCTGAACCGGAAGCAAAGACCCAACCCTTACCGTACTACGGCTCTAAGAGTGCTTGCATTCAGTTAGCCCCAAATATTCAGAATCTCTATATCGTACCCAGTCCCGGACCCCAAAAACAAGCCGCTGCTATCCTAGAATCGCGAGAATTCCAACAGCTTATCCGCGATGCTCGCAATCGCTTTGACTTCGTGGTCATTGATAGTCCAGCGCTCTCCCTGTCCAATGATACCCTGTTGCTCGAACCCCTAGCCGATGGGATGGTACTCGTCACCCGACCGGGTTACAGCGAGAAATCAATCCTGAATCTGGCAGCTCAAGAATTAACTGAAACCGAGCCATCACCGCTATTAGGGGCGATTATCAATGGTGCGGATACCTCGATTCCAGTCAGCGCTACTGAGGTTGAGGAGGATATTGAACTGGAGTATGAAGACGAAGACGAAGATGCCTTTGAAGATGAGGAATTAGAAGAAGAACAAGAGGAGCCAATTCCGACAGGGGCTACACGCTCTTGATGTCATTCGTCTTATGTCTTATGTCTTATGTTGATTAGGAAGTTCACCTTGATGAAGTCTTATTCACATCCTTATTGACAGATGAAGACCACCGGATGAGGTATGGGATTAGCGAAGCCCCAGAAAAAACTGCTATCTTTGACCCTATCTGTGACAAGAAGAAATGGGCTAAAAGCAGGAAGGCTTAACACTACAGCTAGCTTGTCACCCCATGAACCTGTTGGGTTTCGCTTACGCTCTACCCAACCTACACCCCACTCTCGACACCCAAAACCCAACACTCTACCGTAAATACCCCACCCTCCATACCCCACACCCTCATCGATACAAATGATAGAATAGAATTGTTAAGTTTTTTATACTCTATTTATTAATCTCTGTGGTTTGGCAACTCTCCTCATTACCAGAATCCCCCTCGATACCCAATCAAGACCGTCTTTCCCGTTGGAGAGAGAAACTCGTTGACAATTTGCCCCAAACCAAAAGAATTACACAGCAGATCATCACCGCAATTGGCGTCGGCTTACTCTTTAACTGGCTGCATGTCCCCGTCGGTTGGCTACTGGGTCCGATGTTGGTAGGAATTGGCTATGCTATCAGCTTAGGACGCCGCCAACCTTTACCTTCAAGTTTTAAACTCATCGGACAAATTGTTGTTGGTTTAGTGACAGCCACTCGCTTTTCTCCAGAAACCATTAGTGTAGCAACAACCTACGCCGTACCTTTATTACTCTGTGTTTTGCTTACCGGGAGTCTGAGTCTATTTAATGGATATCTCTTAAGTCGTTGGGCTGGGATTGATCGCACTACCAGTTTACTTGGATTTATACCCGGTGCAGCCTCCAGCATTGTGGTCATGAGTGAAGAAATGGGAGCGGATGCGATCGCGGTTGCTCTACTTCAATATATCCGAGTTTTGCTGGTTGTGTTAATCATGCCTAGCGCCGCTATCCTGCTGGTTCCCGCCAACCCCGATACGTTAGCCACCGCCACTGTCACCCCAGCCAGCACCTTGACCACCTTACCCCTAGCGTTGAGTCTTTTAATTCTCGCTGGGTGCGGTATCCTGGGAATTTGGGCAGGAAAGCGATTCCGTCTACCTTCCCCTGGATTTTTCGGTCCCTTTCTGGTAGGATTAGCCGCATTTTGGGCATTGCCAAATCAAGTACAAATGCCTCAACCTTTATTCGCAGGTGGACTATTACTGATTGGATTATCGGTTGGGGTACAGTTTGACTGGCAAACCGCCCGCAAACTAGGCAAAGCTGTCTTAATTGAAATCGGATTAGTCACGGGGTTAATTATCATCTGTTTAGGGATTGGCTATGGCTTTCATTGCGTCACCGATGTGGATATGGCAACGGCTATTTTAGGATTCACGCCGGGAGGAACTGAGGCAATGGTGGCTACCGTTATGCAGTTAGGCGGTGACACCGGATTGGTATTAGCCATGCAATTAACTCGGATGTTAAGTATCCTGATGCTTGCACCATGGTTAGTGGCGTTGTTGGTTAAGCGTACCAAAGCGGCGAATGAACAAACCTATAGCATCGAACCTGTGATCACCCAAGAACAATCAACCCTTAAGCCGAATTGTGACTCTGTTGCATCGGGAAAGTAGAACGCAATATCTCATCGACATTCTCTAGGGTCAGTTGTTGTTGGTCAGCTAAAGTTTTAATGGTTTGAGTTATTGCCTGAATTTGGAAGGGGTCGAAGTCTAATCCGAGTTGACTGGCGCGATTGGCGATCGCATGACGACCTGTTAATTTATGATTAATTACAAAGGAACGGGATAATCCAAAATCATTGGGATTAAGGGATTCGTAAGTCTGGGGATTATTCAGCATCGCTTTGGCATGAACCCCCGCCTTATGGTTAAATGCGGCAGAACCGATAATATAGTGGTTAGCTGGAATTGCCATACCCACTTTATCGGCGACCAGTTGATGCAGTGATAGAAGTTGGGGTAGGCGATATTTCCACTGCAATTGCTCCGGGTTAATAGTGTAGAGACGGGCGATGAATCCAGCTAGGGGGGTGATTCCATTCCGTTCCCCAATTCCCAAGACGGTGGTATCGATATGAGTTGCACCCGCTTCTAAGGCGGCGTAGCTATTCGCGATCGCACAACCTGTGTCATTATGACCATGGAATTCAATATCGGTATTTGTATGTTGGCGCAGTGTCTGGACTAAATTAAAGACTTGATTGGGAGTGGCGACACCAACGGTATCCGCTAAACCGAAACGATTCACCATGCCGAGTTTATCGATAGCACAATAAACCTGGAGTAAATCCGGAAGCAAACTGCGAAAGGAATCTTCTGTAGAAAAGCGTAACTCTGTTTCCGGACTTTGATCATGGATAAAGGTAATGACTTCCGTTGCCCGATCAACAATTTGACTTATACTCTTTCCATGACCAAACTGGCGCAGAAAACTGGAGGTGCCAAAGAACAGATTAATTCCGTTAACGCCTGTATCGAGTGCTACTTTTGCATCCTCTAAATGACAGCGAATATGGGTCATCACTTTGGCGTACAAACCCAATTGAGCCAGATGCTGACAATCTTGACGGGATTGAGGTGAAGCACAAGGAGAGGTGACTTCAATATATTCAACTCCGAACTCGTCAAGCGCCCTAGCAATTTCTACTCTATCCTGTGATGAAAAGTTAGCCCCACAAAATTGTTCTCCTTCCCGTAGTGTCGTTTCTATAATTGAAAATTGACTAAGTGACATTGATGTTGTCCTTTTATTTGTGGTAACTTATCACTTCCATATAGCAATCCTAAATAGGATTACCTGAAGGGGTGACAAGCAGTCTTAAACTCTTGAAAGTAAGGCTTTGAGCGACATCAATATCTCCAAAGATAAAGTCTTATTGACATCCTTATTGACAGATGAAGACCACCGGATGAGGTATGGGATTAGCGAAGCGTTGCGCAGGGGGTATGGGGGAGGCGCTCGTCCCCCATCGGGGGGTCTGGGGGGCTGGTCCCCCAGAGACAAACTCCTATCTTTGACCCTATCTGTGACGAGAAAAAATGGGCTAAAAGCAGGATAGCTCAACACTTCAGCTATCTTGTCACCCCGTGAGTAGGATTACTCTAGTGAACGGATTGAAACCCCAGTACAGCAAGGGTTTCAGTTTTGAAAATCGCCACAACCTTGCGGAGGATTACTATATAGTATCGGAGGTCTCCAGGACGGATTATCTCTTAAACTACTGATTTTATAAATCTTTTCAACCTGTACTATCCCACAAAAATCTATCTGAATTTAACAATTAATAGAGTATAAATAACTACAATATGCTTATTCTCAGATCGGGTACTCGGCTAAGTAGGTGGACACAATTAAAATTAACGGTTGAGATTAGGGAACACCTAGACTTACTTCGGCTTACTTCGGCTTACTTCGGCTTCGCTCGGTAACACGCTTACCGGGTAAATCATTCAACCCGTTTAAACGGGTTTAAGCTTTTAGCCCCAACTTTAGTTGAGGGCTTAATTCAGCGACTAACTCTCTTTCATTTTCCCGGAATTCGCTACTATTTCCGTTACACTAATCAGAAGCGTTAGACTGATAATGATTTTTATCAGTCCATTAATGAAATAACACTGATAGTCTAAGATTGCCGATTTGTGAGTGTAAATAGAGGCGGGTAAACAGTAACTCAGTAAATCTCGCCAAGAAAAATTGACCGGATTGGGATGAGAGATTCGGTATAATCCTAAGAGTATAATTAAACTGAATCCAATATAAATCCAGTAAAAATTGTGGGCGCTGTCAAATAGAGGAATGCCTAGGTAGATTATTGCCTTGACGGATTCTGGAAGTGAACAAAACACGTCTTTGACCGACTCAATCATGACCCTTGTATTTAATCTTACTTATTTCAACGTTCAAGAAAGATTTTGGGAATCCCCAAATGATGATTTTGTATCATCAGAAAATAATCCTAACAAAGGACCGAGGACAGCACCAAAGACAAACCCGCCAGCGTGCGCCCAGTAAGCGATACCTCCATTTTCCATCCCCACATTGGCTGGGGCTTCTAACATGGCTAATCCATTAAAAGCTTGCTGCAAGAACCAAAATCCGAGGAAGAAGACAGATGGTAATCTTAGCGTAGTAAAAAAGAAGCCTAGGGGAATTAATGTAACCACTTTAGCATTGGGAAACTTAAGAATATAAGCCCCCATCACGCCCGCGATCGCACCACTGGCACCCAGAGACGGAATCCCCGATTGGGCGGAGAAAAACCACTGGGTTAAACTGGCTAATACGCCACAGGTTAGATAAAATATCACAAACTTGAACCGACCTAGTTCTTCTTCAATATTATTGCCAAAAATCCAGAGAAATAACATATTGAATCCCACATGGGTAAACCCCGCATGGAGGAACTGGGCTGTGATTAACGTCAGCGGTTCAGGTATCGGTTGATTTACCGTAATTCCGTTCAAACTCGCTGTCAGTTCTTTCGGAACAACAGCAAATAGATGGAAAAATACATCCAGTTGTTGAGAATTTAATGTTAGCTCAAAAATAAAAACTAAGACATTAATTGCAATTAACGTATAAGTGATGTATGGTGTAATTTTGATTGGATTTTCATCCCGTAATGGAACCATAAGCCTCTTTCTCCCTGACAAATCAACAACTAATTATTTAAGTCTGTTGATGGATACAAACCTAATTATATCAACTTATGGAAATAGTCCTTAAACCTTTAGGTAAGATTTAGCTTGCTTGCTCGTTGAGCGCGAGTATGGTGTAACTGGTTTGGCGCTCCCTTGAGTATGACGTAGCTTGATTGCTCGTTGAGCGCGAGTATGACGAATGACAAATAAGCTGTTATGCATTTAAATTGGGTATTAGTAGCGAGCAAGATGCAAAGCCTGCGGCATGGCTTCGCTTAACGCACTACAAGGCTTTCACCCTTATTGACATTAAGGTTTAAATGCCGAACAGCTTATCAATTAATCTTCAGACAATAATCCAAATAAAGGACCCAGGATGGCTCCGAACACAAAACCGCCAGCATGAGCCCAGTAAGCGATTCCTCCAGTTTCCGTTCCTACATCCGTTTGCACGCTGACACTCGCTACGCCACTAAACGCTTGTTGGACAAACCATAATCCTAAGTATAAAACAGCAGGTAATCGAATGGTGGTGACGAAATACCCTAAAAAGATTAAGGTATTGATTTGAGCCCTAGGAAACCTGAGAATATAAGCACCCATCACTCCCGCGATCGCACCACTCGCTCCTAGGGATGGAATCCCGGATTCCATGGAGAAAAACCACTGAGACAGAGCGGCAAGTATACCACAAGCAATGTAAAAGATGAAGTACTTAATATGACCCAGGCGCTCTTCAATGTTGTTGCCAAAAATCCATAAAAACAACATATTGCCGCCAATATGCAAAAATCCCCCATGAAGAAACTGAGAACTGATCAAGGTAAACCATTCTGGCACGGGTTGATTGACCGGAATTCCCTCAAAGCTAGCGCTTAACTCTTTGGGTACAACCGCATACAGGTGGAAAAATGCATTAAGCTGGGGTGGTGTTAAAAGTAATTGATGGATAAAAACCGCAATATTTGCAGCAATGAGCGCGTAGGTTACATAAGGAGTAATGCGCGTCGGATTATCATCACTAATGGGGAACACAGTATGAATTATGAATTATGGAATCTCAAAGACAGTATTTGAGTAAAATTATAGTTGGTAAAAGTATAGTCAAATATTATACCAATTACCTTTTCAGCGGCGATGCCCGACTGCCCATTCCTACGATACCCTACAGGAGGATTAGTTGAGCAAAACTGATAAGAACACTTTATCATATTAATTGGCAATCTCAATCCCGTCCGGCAGATTGAGCAACCATCAGGGTGAATGAGTGGCTGTTATAGTCAGGTTTTTGTAACGTTAAAGGCTAAGAGTTCTTACCCTTTAAGAAGACACCCTTAGCTGAACATCTAAATTCATGGACTTACTAGAGTACCAAGCCAAAGCCTTATTCCGCGAGATCGGCATTCCCGTCTTGCCCTCTCAATGCATCGACCATCCCAGAGATCTCAAGCAGTTAGACATTCCCTATCCCGTGGTTCTCAAATCCCAAGTCCCCAAAGGTGGGCGGGGTAGAGCGGGTGGTATCCGGACAGTGGAAAATACGATTGACGCGATCGCCACCGCACGGGCTATTTTTAATCTATCCATTCTCGGCAAGTATCCCAACGTGCTGCTAGCGGAATCCCATTATGATGCTGAGCAAGAATTCTATCTAGCGGTTATCCTCGACTACACCTTAAGACGCCCCGTTTTGTTGGGTTCATGCCAAGGTGGTATCCATGTAGAAAACGTCATGGCACAGATGCAGCGAGTCGTTGTAGAGGAAGACTTCTCTCCCTTTTACGCCCGACGTCTAGCCTTCAAAATGGGACTGCAAGGTGATCTGATCGAATCAGTCAGCGATATTGTCCAGAAAATGTATCAACTTCTGCTCCAAAAAGACCTGGATTTAGTGGAGATTAATCCCCTTGGCGTCAGTGCTAACCATGAAGTCATGGCGCTAGATGGCAAAATTGCTGTCAATGATCACGCTTTAGGACGCCAATCCGAGTTGGCAAACCTGGCATCAAGCCTCACCCACACTCCCCAACCCGCCGACCAACCAACGGATCTGCAATGGACGGATAATCAAGGAAATATTGGGATTCTGTGTAACAGTCCTTGTCTTGCTGCCGCCACATTGGATTTAGTGTACAAAGCCAAAGGTAAGCCAGCAAGCTGTTTAATTGTAGACGGTTATGCCAGTTGGGATGTACCGTCCGCCGCCTCTCCCGTCCAACAGTTACAAAATGCCTTGCAGCAATTGACAGATACTCAAAATATCCAAGTTGTCTTAGTGAATATTTTGAGCAACGAAGCAGCTAGTGAAGCCGTGGCTGAGGTAATTGCCAGTTATCTACTATCGAAAGATGAAAATAACTCCGGAGTCAGTGCAGTAGATCCCGCCAAAACACCAACGACAGGAAAATTGCACTCCCGTGACTCACCCAATCGTCGCCGCCGCCATCTCACTCCGAAATCTTTATCTAGGACAGAGTTACCTCACCTAGTCATTCGCTTAGCCAACGGCAAAATAGACACTATCCAAGACCGTTTAGCGGCACTCCCTGTACACTGGATGGGTAACTTGGATCAGGCAGTGGCACAAGCGATTTCTCTGGCAAGTTGAAAGAGTTGTGAGTGTGTAGGGGCGGGTTTCACTATTATCGTTTTTTTCCGCCCCGATGTGACTCAACCCACCCTGACTGAATTGGGAATGCGATCGTTGTGCAACATAAGACTTAGCTTGCTAGGAGAGAAGTGAGTGTGACGAATGACATAAGACGAATAACCAGTACTTATCGGTATCCTATAGTTAACCCCTTGCGCCAAACCTTTACTGATATTGTTGATCGCATCTACTACATTGCTGCATCCAACGCCTATGAAATTCACACCAGACATGAAAATCCTGGTTCAGGGCATCACCCAACCCATCGGATCTTATTATGCCGCCCGCATGAAAGCGTATGGCACAAATCTAGTGGCTGGGGTTAGTGCAGGTCAGGGAGGACAGACGTTGCATGGGATTCCCGTCTTTGACCTGGTAGAAGAGGCGTTATCCGAAGTTGGATATTGCGACGCCACGGTTATTTTTGCCGAATCCTACAGCGCCTTGGATGCAGCGTTAGAAGCGATAGATTCTGGCTTGTCACCCATTATTCTAGTGACGGGTGGTATTCCACCTCTAGATATGATTCACTTGCTAGCCAAAGCCCAAGCCAGGGAAACCTTGATTGTGGGACCGAGTAGTTCTGGGATTATTGTGCCAGGAAAACTGTTACTGGGGACTCAGGAGTGTGAATTTTATACGCCCGGTACAATTGGTGTGATTAGCCGGGTCAGTACTCTCACTTATGAAGTGGCTTTGGCGTTAACCCAAGCTAAACTTGGACAGTCCATCGCCGTGAATCTCGGTAGTGAAGCCATTATCGCCTCGTCATTTCGTCAGTGGCTGGAGATTTTAGCCCAAGATAAACGGACAGAAGCGATTGTCTTAGTGGATCAGACGGGGGGCGATAGTGAAGATGAAACCGCAGAGTTTATTGCCCAAGCCATAGAGAAACCCGTTATTGCTTATGTTGCGGGACAATATACCCCTGAAGACAAACAAGTCGGGGATACCAGTGCCATTATCGCGGCTCAGTTATCAGGACCGATCGCGAATACAACAACGGCTCAACATAAGGTGGCGGCGTTCAAACAGACAAATATACCTGTAGCTGAGTATCCTTCCAAAATTCCTGACTTGGTGAAAAAGGCGCTCAAATACCATTAAAGGGAACGGGGAACGGGCAACAGGGAACAGAACTTCAGCGAAAAAAAATCAAATAGGGGGTGACACCCCCCACCCCCACAGTGCTATACTGTGTTATGTAGATGCACCCTGATGATCGGGAGAGTCGCCTAATTTTAGGGCTCTCCTTTTTTATTTGTCTGGATGCTGCCGCTTCTAAAAACCTAGACAAACCTACCCATCAGTAATTCTGCC
>NZ_JAVJNP010000089.1:0-29673 GCF_040217205.1 Coleofasciculus sp. A1-SPW-01
AGAACCCAATCTGATGTTATTCGTGAGTTGATACGCAGGTTGTCAATCTCAGGGGTGTTGAACCCCATCGATTGACCGCCTATCCATCTCACGCCAATTTGAGTACAAATATGGCGTGAGGCTTCCGGCGTTCAGCTAAAAGGATACTCCGGAACGGGTAAGGTTCAGAGTTGGGAGCGTTCGGCAGGCGATCGCTTTCCCCGACGGCGTCGCCTAGACTGATAGGTCTTTTGAATAAAGCCCAACACCATCAAGACTCGCTGTACTCGTTGTAACTGAAACTCTAACTGTTGATAGCGTTTTTTTAAGCCGTGGACACCGATCTGCCCTTTAGAGATAGCTTGGGGAGCGCCATGTAAAACCCTATATGTACTTTGTTCAGCCCTGGCTACAATGTCAGCTGCTGCCCCTAGCACCCGTCGTAGTCTCCAAATCCGCCACGCTATATAAAAACCTAACAGCGATATCAGCAGATTGAAGATGACAACAACGGTTACCATGTTTTGGGATTGGGGAAGGAACGGATCGGCTCAATATCAAACAGATGCAAAATCGATTAACTCTAGGCTATTAACCGTTTCACGCTCTACCCAAATCTATATAGTAATAGAATCAGCTATTAGGAATGCCAGGAGGCGGACTTGAACCGCCGACACGGGGATTTTCAGTCCTTGTAAGATAGTGAGCCTAATAGCTATTATACGTCATACGCAAGGTACAAGCAACGTCAAAAAGCTATGAAAGAGGTTTGGTACAGATACCCCCAAGGTGATTGGAAGGTTTACTTTGCTCGTGGTGAGCCTTTTGTTGAAACCAAGCCTGTCAACACCGCTTCAATAAAATGCTATCGGGCAGATGGTACAGGAACAGACTATAGACTTTATGAACTTTTTTTTTGTGCTGCTGTGGCAACCTTTCAAGTAGTCCGTTCATTCAAAAAGGCACCAGCTTGTTGGCGATTTTTTGGAACTGGAACGAATGGATGGGATTACGAGACTTTTGCCGCCGGCGAAAGTCCTTCATATTACAGCCACGTTTATTTTCAACACGAAGGAACAGTAGTTTCACCCATGATTGATGGGAATCTTTTTATGGGATTAGACTGGCGCTATTGGCCGCCTGGAGGAATTCAGGAAGTGTCTTCTTCTAAGTGTTCGGTATCAGACCAAAAAGCTCTTGTTGGAGTTTTTGCCGATGGGAATAGAATTCCGAGTAGCGATTGGGTATATCTTGAGGAAAAACCCCATTCTATAGTTGAAGTCGAGGAAATTTCTCGCAGAAGTAATCGCGTCTCTGCTGGCGACTGTAATTGCCCAGGTGAGCTAAATTGCGAATTTACAATCTTGGTCGATGGACAAAAAAAATTCAGTTTAACCGAAGAAACTTGTCCAGAATGGCAAATAAAAGAGCAGCAATGTCCCCCGGACACTTGCGAGTGTCGGCACTCAAATCGAGTGTGCTGCTACAATCGAAATGGAAACCTTGTTAAAAGTTTTTTGACGTAAACATGGCGGATTTAACTTTAGCCGAACAGTTTGGCAATTCTTCGACTATTTCTAGTGGAATTTTAACTATAACTTTAGCAGAGGTAGGTATTGATACACCCACTCCGACAACTTCTCAGATTATCGGAGCCCTTGTGCTTAAGCGTCGCTCTTTGATGTCCGATTCGTCGAGCGTAGATCCTACTATTGGTTGTTATATCGGAGAGCCTTCTTCTGGCTTGACGACTCGCGGAGACAGGCAACAAGCCGAAAACGCTTTCACTGCCTCCTTGTTCAGAGATGTTGCGAGTGAGACTGTTACCATTTCCGATCCTGATGACATCGCCGTTTAATTATGAGTTCTTGTGAATCTTTGGCGACTAAGGCTGAACTAAGAGCTTTGGAAGCCAAGCTTAATCAATTTATCCCCAAAAGCGATCGCGGTTCGATCGTTAAAGAAGGCGGTAATTTGGGGAAAGCGATAACCTTGCCGCTTGTTGGGGGAATGATCGCGACTCAAGTTAACCCAGTTAACGCAAAAGCTGTCCAGGCTCTGGAACGAGCTTTTGCTGCTAGCAGTGCGGCTGGAGCAGCTCAAGCTACTGCTTCCAGTGCCTTGGCTAAGATCGCTGGAGTGGTGGCGAAAGTTGCTGGCTTGGCAGCGGCGATCGCTGGCTTAATTGCTTCTATTGCGGCCCTGAAGATTTTAGGGAGTCGAATTGATGCCTTAGAGCGGCGTGTTAACTCATTAGATTCCGCCATATCGCGATTATATTCAATAATCACACCAATCAAGGCGACAGCACAAAAAGCTCTGGCAACAGCCCAAAACGCTTTAACTAGAGCGTTGAAGCCTGGACCGAAAGGGGAACCAGGTCTTGCAGGTAAGCCGGGTCAAAAAGGGGAGCCGGGATCTCAGGGATTAAGAGGACAACCTGGACAAAAGGGTAAGGACGGAAAAGACGTGGACGAAGCCAGACAACGAAGAATAGAAAATTTGTTACAGCAAATCAAAAAAGATACCAGTTATGTCCCTCCTATTCCTGCATTAATAAACAGAAACAGCCCGAGTGGCGAACTTTTTAAGCAAGGGGTGGCTAGTGGCGTTTGCCGCACAACCAAGCCAGGTGGATGCATGCCTCAGATGATAAATCCTTTGCAGCAAGGAATCAATCAAAATGGCGCTAACTTAAACACATTAAATACAGCTTTTAACGCTGTTGACTTTGCGGTACTAGGGACAATTAACACCAAATTAGGCTCTCAAATTCCAAATGGTGGAATTAGCGGAAAAATGGGGAGATTAGCTAATTGGCTTAAACTCCCTCAGCTAATAAACATCTTGACTTACATTAATACGGTAATAACCGTCTCTAATCTGGTTGTTGGCATTGGCGATATTTCGGCTGATACGGCTTCCCTGGGGTTGGCTTCTATTGGGTTCAAGGATGACGACGGAAATCCTATTAATATTCAGGAAGTTTTAGGAAAGTCGGTTAGAAATCTATTGATTGATGTTTTGGGGGCAGAGGCTTATAGGGATTTGTCGGCTAAAGCAAAGGCTTCTAATCGAGTTTATCGGGCTAGTGCAAATGTTGTTAGCAGCCTAACTTCTATTGCTGATAGTAGTCGGCGAATAGCAGAATTTAATGCTGAATTGTTGATTGAGCTGCGAAATTCTCACATAAAAAGCGGCGTAGTTCCGCCAGATTCTTATGACTTGATGAGTCCCCATGTTAACGCGGCAAGCGTAGGGCGTAACCGTATTCAAAAAATGGCTGATGGCTTAGAGTCTTTAGACGATGCTGCATCTGCTCTTAATGGAGTGACAGGAGACGTTTACAATATTGTTACAGAAGTAGGAGAGTTGAGAAAGGGTATCAAGGAATTCGACGATAGCGTCGAGGACTTGAAAAAAACGGCGAAACATCAGGATTTGATAGAAAATAGTGTTGTCAAATCGACACCAGAGCCAAGTGAAGAGGACGAACAGCCAGCATCATGATAAATTATAATTCCTGGAATTTTACCAAAAAACTAATCAAGGTTGGGCATAATCGCGCAGTCCGTAGTCACTTTCGCGATATTAAAAGTGATAGCCGCCGCGATACTGGGCGAACGGCTCTTAAGACTGGTCTTTTAATTGACGATAAAGACAGCGCATTAGAAATACTTAACAAACAAATTTATTTTAGGCTTGGACTGCAACGCGAGGAAGCCGTCGGAACAAACCCTTGGGCATGGAGTACCAAGCCCATGCCAGACAATCCCCAACTGTGTGTTGTTTATCGCATGAAAAACAATCGGAAAAGTGGGAACTACCCACTTTATATTCCGAATTACAACGGCAGCAAAAGCTTTAATCCTCCTGAATTTAAGAAAGGAACTCGCATGGCTTATGTTATCTTAAATGATAATTCTCGAGTTTCTTGTAATGCTTTTAGTGAATTAGAAGCCGAAAAAGTTGTTAAATATTTTTTGAGATTTGTCAACTCTCGCTTTAGAAATAATGACATTCGCCATACAAAAGTTAATGCGAATTATATTGTAGCTGACATGAAGCCTGTTAGGGCAGATTTTTATAGCAAAGGACCAATTAACAGTACACCAGATTGGCGGCTTTATTTTTAATCGCGAACCCCTGGGGTTCGCGGCGCTGACACCCAGTAGTTACTTAAAAAATCAGGTTACAGTATATCTGTACTGTTTTGCTTGACCTATGGCTTCTACTTTCGTATCTGGTGGCGGAGAAATGACCGCTACAACTGAACCAGCCGCAATGCTGGAAATTGCCCAAAATCTTGTATCAAAAGAATTATTAGTCCCTGTTGATACTAGACCGGGAAATATCACCATTACAACCGACCATACTGGAACTACTACAACAATTTCAGCAACAATACCCATTACAACAACTCTGTCTGGAGGACAAAGCCAGCTAGCCGCAAGAAATTACTTTACCAGCCTGGGAGTCGATGCAACTTTTGACCCAGGGACAAGCGGGACTTTATCAAACAACACTGTCCCCGCTGCCTTTTGGGAAATGGCTTTGACCTTACAAGAGTCAGAGGAGGTTGTGCAAGTCGATGGACTCCCCAATAACATTTCGATTACAGTTGACTATGACGCTGAAATTGCAACTGTAGATGTCAACTTGCCAGTTACACAGGTAATTGCAGCAGCAGGAAGTGTTACCACTGCTGCTGTTGATTACCTGTAAAACTTGCAGCGTTAACTTTTGATGAAACTGTGAGGTAACATAAATGGCGGAGAAAAAAGGGCCTAGATCAATTTACTTTGTCGGGAAAGGAAAAAATGGCAAGGCGATTTACAGCTATATGCTCAGATCTACTGGAGATCATTTTGGCTTTACGCCAGAGAAAAAAATCCCTCAATCTAAAGGGAAAAATGGCAGGATAGTCACTAAACGTGGGTCAACTTCTGGAGCAAATGCCATAACTGTTCCAATGGGACCTCAATTTAAAACCAAAAAGGGATCTCCAAAAACAAGACAAATTCCTTTGCCAAATGGAATGACAATTCCTAAAACACAGGAATTCTTGAAAAAAGCTAAGAAAAATCGACCCCTTTTTTTTACAACAAGTGATGGTATAACTTATCCCGTTGAATGATAGTTGACGCTTTTGGCAGTTGGGTTGCAATAGGAAAGCTTTATTTAAACCATTACGATAAATGGGTGAGCTTTCCTACTCAAAGCGTTGGCGGGGGAATCTATCGGTTAACGCCTAGCGCCTCAAGGCTAGAAAAGGTTAAAAGTAGCGCTTGGCTTCGCCCTTTTTATCTAAACAAAACCAGTCGGATAAATATGTTTGCACAGCGTATTTATCCGCAGACTGGAAATAAGCTTGTTGAATTTAATGTCCCCCCTGAATTGGGGCTTGACATAAAAATAGGATTTGAGATTAAACGTATTTGTCGCAATCGAGATAGGAAGGAAGATAAACCCTGGTTTGTTAAGTTAGAATATTTAGATTTAGGCGCAATACCAGGCGGAGAAGAAATAACTTTGGCATTAAGCCAAAATTGGAATTATAGCGGAAATTCACCATATCTTCAGAAAAACGGAAACTTTATCGAACTTGTTGGGCAAATATCCTCGGTCAACTCGCCGGGATACCAAGAAACTATACTGGTGCTACCCACTGAATACAGACCTTCTCAAGAAATAGTATATTGGGGGAAAACAGAGTCAAATCCACCAAAGTTAAGCATTGACACACTGGGAAACCTTAAATATTGGTTTGGCACAACTAGCTTTCCCATTGATTGCATCTTCAGAACATAAAACCCATGAACAAAGAAGAATTTACGAATATTGTTACTGCGGCTCTTTTGGGGACAGCTGGAGGAATTGGACATAGACAGCTAAACATCCACCAAGTAGCAAGTCAATCTGAAAACGCCAAGGAAATTGCTGCAAGAGCATGGAGTATTTTAGACGGAGAAAGCATTGATTCCTTCACCCTCTCTATTTATGCCATGCTTTTAGGAAGTGAAGGTTTTAACAAGCGCATTGAAGATGACCTTGTTTACAGGTTTTTTGGTGAAGCTAAGCGTCTAGCTGTATTGAAGCACAAATTAATATGAACAAGTGGATAATTTTGCTAATAGCAGAAGATGTAAAAGCTTCGTATAAATGGGCAATGCAAATTAAGTCTCTCTATCGTTCAGAGGACATTGACCCTATCATTTGTTCGCTTGATGATTCGGAATCTTATCTAAGGCAGCGTAATGTAGCTTTAGTGGTTTTTGGCTTGCCCTACCAAAATCCATCAGGCAAACTTAGTCAGCTAAGTTCGATGCTGAAATTTTACAAGCTGGATTGTGAATTATTAGTGGTTCATGACAAAGAAGATTCTCAAGTTTTGCGAGCGGCGCGTGATTGTGGCGGTAAGCTTTTCAAGAAGTCGGATTCTGATTCAACTGAGCTATTAGAGCTGCTGAAGCAGTTGATTGCCAAGCGAACAGGAACTAGCTATGAGCTGTTTAACATCAGCGACAGATCTGCCCGCCTGGAGGAAAGACTATCCGCCATGCAAGATAAGCAGACTGAAACCTTGGCAAAGCTGAGTGCCTTAAATGATTGTCTATTTGGGGGACCCAAAGACCCAGGATGGGACAAACGATTGGACTGGCTGGAAGAACAGCTCGGTCAGATCCAGCTGTCCCTAAACCAGTTAAAAGCAGAACAGACCCAAGAACTTGTGGTTTTTAAAAATCAAATGGGTATTTTGCTGATTCGTTCTATGACTCGCTTTATCTTTAGAGAGCTGTGGAACTGGATACTGGAAAACCCGTTAAAGGTGGTGGGTGTGGTTGGCGCAATCGCGGGTGTGGTTTTAGCGCTGTTTAATCTGTGAATTAATAGGATAAGAGTTCTATTAATTTTATGATTACCCTGTTTGTCAGTGGGTGCTTGCTGCTTGGAAGTATTTTGCTGGTCTACTTAATCGTGGAAATTCAGAGGCAGAAGCGCCCAGGCTACCGTTCGCCGTCCCGGCGTCGCATAGTTCAACTTGACCAGCGGTTACAACAAGAGCTGGAGCTACTGACTGGAAATTCCAAAACGGCGCGGCGGTTGGTGGCGGGAGTGAAACGGAGCAACCCCAAGCGATCGCTCCGATGGTGCCAGGAGAAGGCGATCGCAGACTTGAGACGCGATCGCCGGGTTTGATTTATTGTAAATCACCAATACAATTGTATTCATTGTCAATGGAATATTCTGAAGTGACCCCCTTTGCTGGGGTTATTTTTTTGTCAGCCCTTACAGACTTCGCGGCTACATTTCATCTGGTTTTTCCGTTAAATTCTGGATGGCTTTCCACCAGTACCACGCCTCAGACCGACCCGGATCTGCGAACCTGGCACGAGCGACCTGGCGTTCAGCTTCATCCAGGCTACCAACTAAATTGATCAACTTGGTTTTCACCTGGGGAGTTGGTTCGCGTCGGGGCAGCGCCAATTTTTGAAATTCAGTAAGGGGTTGGTAACTGTGGCGGTAACGGCGGTAAGCCCACAGAGCCAAGATTATTATGATTGCTAGGATGGTGAAACCCATGTTGTTTTTCTACCTAAAAGCCCCACTAAGGGGGGCTTTTATAAAACTACTGGATAAGGCTAGCTAACCCTATCATCTTCTTCATTGTCTGCTAAGTCTTCAACTGCCATTCTTTGGGCTTTACCAGCCAGGATTTGCATTCGCATTTCCTGCGGGGTAAGTCCACGCTTAATTGCCAGATATTCAATTCGTTCATTTATCCGAGCTTCTCGCTCCTGTAATTTTGAGCAAAGCAGGCTGTGTCCCTGTTGGGGTTTTGAGCGATTATTAATCCAAGCATCCAGCGCTAGCAGGTCATCATACCATTCTCCTAGTGAAGGAAGGGCTAGTCGGTCATCTCGTCGTGGCATAATTATCAGCCTAGTATCACCTTTTGTGTTCATTTTGCTCCAATTTTGGTACAAATTTGCTTCAAAGCCGTGCAGACGGGTAAAAAATAAAATATATCCCGCATAGCTCCCAATATTGACACAATTACGGGAATGCGTGTATCGTTAGTGATGGATACCCCGACTAACTGCGTAATGTAACGGGGCATCCACTCCCACCAGCTCCCCCAGCGCCAACCCGCGCCGGCGAGATGAGAGCCAAACCCCTCCCCCTATGCCAACCTGCATGGGTTAGAAGAAAAAGCGAGGGAATAAGTGGGTGGTTCTGAATACAGTGTTTTCGTGAAAATTTACACAGAGGATGAAGATGTTTACCCCGCAGATGCGGTTACAGTGTGCTGCCATACTGTTAGCCCCGCAGCTATTGGAGCTGAATCGCCTAAGTCATAAGCCAAAATCCGAAAGGATTGATGAATTGGTAGAACTGGCTTTGTATGCTACGGAACGCCTACTAAGCAAAATTGAAGCGGAATACAACGAGGAACAGACATGGACAGAATGAGAGTACAGGGCGTGCTGCAACTTGTCTCTATGCAGCTACCCCAGCTTTGTCACGTCGCCAAGGAATATGAATCGACCGAGGTTGACGCCATGATCGACCGTTCGATCGATGTGTGCGATCGTATCTTTGCTCGACTGGAGGTGGATGCCGCATCGGGTAAAACCCCGATAAGCAATCAACCACTGCTACTCCATCAATGCAAAATTGAGAACATTTTTGCTGATGACCAGCCGCGATGGTTCTCCATGACCACCCCACCACCAGAAGGAAAGCTTGTTGTTTTCTTCTTCCCAGATGCAGCAAAGATTGAAAATATGTTGCAGATTGGTTATGGGCTTGCAGGTGGTTTCTTCTCTGCTGACGACTATGAATTTGACGTAGAGCCGGCTCATTGGCTGCACATTCCCCCATACCCAAATCAGGAGAAATGAATCATCAAATAGGCAATCTAACAACTAGGGAGTGGCTTACGGGTTTAATGCTTCAGCAGCTTATTAGTGACTTTAACTTTAATGTCACTATTGAAGACAAGCTAGAAGACAACATTGACGACCTTATTGACCAGTCGATCAAGATCGCGGATAAAACCTGTGCAGCCTTAACCCGTCAATTCCCTATCTGGAATCTTCCTAGCGCAAGGCAGCTACAATGGGCGTCTCCGTCTGATTTATTGCAGTCGGAGTGGTTTGAAATAGACCAGCACGGTTGTCGTCCAGTCCCAAGATGTGTTTGCTTGTTGCAGGAATCTAATAAGAGCGTGAGTGTGGGATATTTTGACTCACAATTATCACGCTGGCATCGAATTCATACTATAGGTAGGCAGCCTGATGCAATATCACCCCCATCAAGTTGGTTGCCAGTCTTTTTTTTCCCGTCCCCGACAGATAATGCAGCTAACGAAACATGAGTACATTGCCTTGGAGCTTCTCAAGTTATTTCTGCCTCAAGGCATCAGTCCGGATCTAGCGATCGATTTATCGTGTACGGTCGCTGCTAGTTTTTGCGATCGCGTAACTTACTACCAGAAAACCAATGACACACACTGAATGGCTGAAGATGAAAGAGAGACAGCAAGCCAAGGTAAAGGCGGGTCGAGAGGTGCCTAAGCCATGGGTTGTCTACAACTACGTCGATCTTAAAAGTTATGAGGTTGCTCGGTACTCAACCCGCGCAGATGCGGAAAACCACAAACAAACCCTTAGCCGATTTGTAACAGGTGTGCGCGTTGTAGTCGTATTTGAACCCCCGGGAGAAGACATACATGGATTAGAACACCGAGACACCATTTCCCCTGACCCGAGCTGGGACTACGAACCAGTCTGGGAAATTCTCCAACGGATTATTTTTGAGTCTAAGCACCTCAAAAAAATCTTAGCAGATCAGGAATCTGTCACAGACCAAGGGGATGCCGCAATATCAAACTGGCTGGCAAAAGCCCAGGAGCTTATCGATAAAGCGGGGATAGCCATGGGAGATTCCCCAACTCAGCTTGATGAGGGATAATTAATTTGTTCAATTAGAAAAGTAACTAAGCCGATCCACTAAATCGGCTTGGTTACTCCAAACAAAAATGAGATTATTAACATACCACCTCAGACCCCCTTCTGTGTGCGATCGCGATCGCACTTCACCGCAAATTTACACAGGAGGGCTTTTACATGACAGCTAGTACAAATGGACTAAATTTCCTTGCACCACACAACCTTGATGCAGAGGAAGCGATCTTAGGCGGAATCATGCTCGATCCTGGAGCAATGGATCGAGTAGCTGATTTACTATCGCCTGAAGCTTTTTACGTTGGCGCACATCAGGAGATCTACCGAGCAGCCAATAAGCTCTACCAGGAAGGGCAAACTACGGACTTCATGGCTGTGACCTCGTGGCTGCATGACCACAAACGGTTAGACAAGGTGGGGGGTCAGAGCAAAATAGCACAGTTAATTGAACGCACGGTATCGGCAGTCAACATCGACAGATATGCAGAGTTGGTGGTTGACTGCTATCAGCGCCGACTGTTGATGTCGGACGGCTGGGAACTTGCTCAATTAGCTGCGGATAAGTTCAACCCACTGGATACCGTAGCAGACATCGCGAGACGAAAGCTAGAGAAGATCCTTCACCTCAAAAGTTCAGATCGAGAAAAAAGTTACCTCCGCTACCAAAAGTTAATAGCGGAGGTGGAAGCAATTGAGCTGAAAATAAAAGATCCAGGGTTTCGGCAATGGGAACTTCAGTGCCTTGCCTCCAAGTATAGTACATCCGTTCAAGCTTTGGAGGGTATCTGGTATCGGTCGTTAATTCAATCCCAGGATGCTCCATGCCAGACTTGGCAGGAGATAGAGGCAGAAAAAGAGGCGGTTGTCGAATGGGCGTTACACGGTTTTGCTCCGCTACCAGGGCTGGTTCTCCTCCATGCCCCTGGCGGCACAGGGAAAACCCGACTCTTTAATAGTTGGGCTTTATCAATAGCAACCGGAATCGCATGGGAAGATTTTCCGGTTACTTCCCCAACCCGGAAAGTGCTTTTTGTCCAAACAGACGAACTTCGATCGGAGATGATAAATTCTCTCCGTCAGACCGGGTTCTCTGGAAATGAGAACATTGAATTTAAAATGAGATGGAGCATTGACAATATCCCTGCACTGGTTGAGGACTTACCCCGTTTTCGGGATGGGGTAATTCTAATAGATTCCCTCACAAGTGTTTCCACTGGCTTAATTAGCGAAAACGATGTTGAATACGCCAAGCCCCTGATGGTTTTACGCAAGCTAGCCCAGGAATATAATTGTTGTATATTCTTACTTCATCATTCCAGTAGGGAAGGGAATGTTCGCGGGACTAGCGCCTTAGAAGCAGCCAGCTCGATAGTCCTCAAATTAAGTCATGACCCAGACCATCCACAGCCAGACAGTCCTCATCGGATTCTGGAATTTCAAAAGGCTAGGATGCGGCGCCCGACCCGATACGCCCTGGAGTTTGTGGAGGAATATGATGCAAACGGGCATCCGCGACTGAATTGGCACTGGCGCGGGGAATACAAGAGAGAGGATATCGATCTCCCCCTAAAAGATCGGATTGTTCGGTTTTTATCAGTTCGCCGGAATATTCGGTATGAATGTGCCGAAATTTCCCATGAAGTAGGGGGAAGCCTGGGGGCCATTCGCCGCGCCGCTGGACGCCTCGCCAAAGATGGGATTATTTCTTCCTGCGAAGGGCAGAACCGCCGAATGCAATATTTTTTATCTTGGTTTGAGCCTGATCCGCCCAGCGATCCGGGGGGGAGTGGATCAGACCCGGATCACTCACCGGATCACTCGCCAAATCCAGACACTGAGGGGTTTTCAGGAATGAGTGATCCAGGATCACTAAATGGGGGGGGTGGTAAAAAAGAAATTACCCCCGAAACAAGTGATCCTGGATCACTTGAACGATCGCCAACAGACGAAACGACCAGCCCACAGGTATTGCAGCCACCAGAGTCGAGTGATCCGCCTGGTGATCCGCCTGGTGATCCAGGTCTGATCACGGAACACATGAACGACTGCATCCGCAAGATTGAGGGTTTTCTTGATACAGGAATTACGGAATACACCGAGCCATTAATAGAGGCTTATACCAAGGAGTTGGGCTGGTTACCAGATCAAGTTAAGGAAGTGCGATCGCGGGTTGATGCGATCATCAAAAACACCAGCGGGAAAAACGGCATTGATGGCACTGGGGAAATGGTTTCCGCTGACGCGATCTCCGGCGCCATCGATGCCGATGAACTTGACTCAATATTTGACCGACTGGAGGTGGGCGATCGGGTTTGTCGAACGGGTCGCAACGGCGAACTAGGTACAACAGGGATTGTTACTAGGAAAAGCTTTCGCCCTCGCCAAGTCGAAATTTCCTTCCCCAATAGTGTTGGGATACCCAAAACCCGAGCTGCAACCCCTGAAGAGTTGGAAGTTTTAAGGTTGAAAATTTTGGCTCGGTTGCGCGTTGGGATGAGGATTCAACTAAAAGAATGGACCGGAACACTCTCCAGTCGGTGTAAGAACGGAAAATGGTATGTCAATTGGGATGGTTTCCCTGGACGGGGTATTCGCAAAAGATATGGCGAACCCCCGACGAAACCAATTGCCCCCCAAGACTTTGAGGTGATCGTCGATGCGTAACCCAAAGGGAACCGTGGTGGTAGAACAGCTCAAGGGGCGGCTGCGGCTGCGGCTTCCCCGATTCTGCCCCACAAGATATTTATCATTAGGGCTTGCCGACAATGCCCGAAACCGAAAAATAGCATCCGCCAAGGCTGGGCAGATTGAAGCCGACATCACAATGGAGAGATTCGATCCAACGCTTGAGCGGTACAAATCCCCCTACCAGCGCCCAGTCAATAAAATTCCCCTGATGGATATTTGGCAGGCGTATGTTGACCGACGAAGCTTGATAGTAAGTCTAACCACTATCAATACGGATTTTGCTCGTGTTACTAGGCGGCTAGAAGCTTGTCCGGTTCTCATTTCGGAGTCGAAAAAGATCGAGAAGTGGTTAGCGAACAACTATACACCGGGAAGCGCACGACGAATTTTATGTCAACTTCGAGCCGCGTGTAACTGGGCAATGGAGGAAGGCTTAATCGAAGTTAATCCGTTTAAGCAGCTTCCAAAAAGTCAAGTCTTCCCCTCCATCCCCGACCCATTCACCCGAGAAGAACGGGATTTGATAATTAGGGGATTTAATGAAAGTGTGTACTACAGACATTACACTGATTTTGTGAGATTTCTATTTTGGACCGGGTGTCGAACCAGCGAAGCTGTGGGACTTCAGTGGCGACATATTGATCAAAATCTGAAATTTATAATTTTTAATGAGGCGCTGGTTAACGGCATTCGGAAAGATACCAAAACCCACAAGTCTCGGCGATTCCCAGTTAACCAAGCTATCCGAATTCTACTGGAGGATCGTCAGCCCGACCCGCCAGACATTCGGCGGTTAATCTTTCGCTCTAAAAACGGACTGGCAATTGACTCACATAACTTCTTGAATCGGGCATGGCGATCGGTCCTAGGAAAACTGCCTATTCGGTATCGAAAGCAGTATTGCACCCGAGCTACATTTATTACCCTTTGTTTAGAGGAGGGTGTTCCGGTAGCACAGGTTGCAACGTGGGTTGGTAATTCGCCCAAAACGATTTGGCAGCATTACGCGGGAATTGTAAGCGCGATCGCAGTGCCAGAACCCTGAGCATTGATAAAGAAGTTGGGGCGAGTCAACTTTTGCAACTACAGCCTGACTAGTCTGTACGGTGGGTCTTGGTATCAGCTGCTTTCCAAATTTAATACTCATAAAGAGAACCCGCGTGATTTTCATTCCCCAACTGATTATTGTAGCAAATAGAAGAATAAGCGGGAATTTCCAGAAAATTACTCCGAAAACTGCTGGAGCTGGAAACGGGCAGGGACGAAAACCAAAATGGAATTCTGGTAAGACGATCGCCATCAGGATACCGGAAAAGTTTGCTTTAAGGTTATTGGATCTAGCTAGGCAATGGGATATGGAAGCCGACCCAGAGGATAAATAATATCCAAACCATATCCATTTTTAGTAAAAACTCCTGAAAATATCTCAAAAATTACCAATAGTACACAAATACCAAAAAGCGCTACGTTCTTGCCGCGTAGCGCTTTTTGGTGTGGTATATTGATGCCAGGAGGCGGACTTGAACCGCCGACACGGGGATTTTCAGTCCCCTGCTCTACCGACTGAGCTATCCCGGCTTGTTATCCCTTGCGCTTAACTAAGGTAGCAAACTTAACAAGATTTTGGCAAGCCTGATCAGCAATAAATGTGATTTAGTCTACCTCTTGTTGGGTCGTTTAATATTTGCCAAACCTTGATTATATACTAATGGCTTACGTTAAGCAACTCGATTTACCCATATCTGAAATCTCCTAGAGCGCTAGTCCAGGTACAGCAGTAGACACATCGATTAGGACTTTCGGCACCATTGTTCCAGACGCGCCATGGCGCGTCTCTACATAAATGATGTGTCCTAACTAACTGATTCCCGTTAAACGCCGATTATAGGTATTCATAAAATTCGTAAAAATCTGGTTGAGTTGTCCTGTGCAGCAATCAGTCTGGGTCATAACCTGGGAAGAGTTGGCAAAGGGTGAAAAAATCTTCCCGATCGCATCTTGATTGAGGGTAGGGAAACGGATGGCAATCTTCTGGTTACTCACACTTAACACTTGGAACCAAGTGGTTAAGCTGGGTGGGAGTTGAGTACTCAGGCGTAAGGATAAGCTGGGAGTGGAAAGCGATTGGGCGTAAGCTGGTGTCAAAAAGGGTTGATAACGTTGGGCTTCAGGCGTTAGCTGTTTAATGAAGGCTAAACTCACGCCTCGAAATAGCCGACGCAGGGGTTCTGCATCTTTATCCGTTAGTTCCGGCACCAAGGTACTGCTGGTTACAGCTTCATTGAGAGTTGCGCGATCGGTGACACTTAAATGAGTCCCCCCTAGCGCCACCAGCAGATACTTGAGTCCACCTAACTGATCAAAGGCGCGAAGTTGGTGTTCCAGAGAGGGGGTAATCGCGTCATTGGTTCCCGTTAAGAGCAAGGTGGGAATTTTTACCTCCGCTAGACCCGAACTGCCAAATAAATGTCCAGTAACGGCGTTGAGCGCCATTACCTGAACCACCCGCTGATCGCGTAACTGTACATTGTCTTCCTGTAAGTCTGTGGCAGAACATTGAAACCAGTCAGCGGGTGAGCGTTCTAGAGGACTACGCTGTTGACAAAACTCTCGTAATTCCTCTAGGTCAAGTTGTCCTCCGGCTAAGGCTAAAGCGGTGTAGCCGCCTAGGGAATGACCGATAACGGTAACTTGCTCCGTATTCAATTTGCCCCGTAACGATCCATAGCCTCGATTAATTTTCGCCAGCCGATCCAAAACAAAGCTAACATCCTGAGGACGGTCGATAAACTCCGATGGGGGTAACACCTCTCCAATGTTACTCCTGAGAGAAACCCCACTGAGCCAGCTAAAATTACTGCCGGGATGTTCTATTGCCACAACAGTTAAACCATTAGACGCGAGATGACGCGCTAAGTAGGTTAAAAATTTGCGGTCAGAGCCAAAGCCGTGGGAGAGGACAACCAAAGGTCCTGACGTATTGCCCACCCAGTAAACATCCACGGGAATAGCCCGATCGCGATCGCGATCACGTAGCCTCAGGGTACGTTCCCGGACATATTGATAACCGGTCACCGTTGGGTCAAAGTCAGCCGTAAACTCTGGGGTATCCGCCATAGTGAGTTCCTGTTCCAGGATCGGATTAACCACTTGAGATTGTAAGTAAGGCAGATTCATTTGCAGCACAATCGCGATCGCGGATGAGGCATTGATCGTGACGGTCTCTTCGGGGTAAGCTCTTAAAAAACTTAGCACCGACAATCCATTGGCTTGGCGTGCCGCTAAAAATAGAGCTGCTTTTAACTGATCAAGACTGCTATCCGGGAGTACCCTACCAATTTGATCCAGTAAGCGGGCGCCATCGGTGGACAGCAGCAAATCATTGATAAATTTCTCAGCCAGATTGGGGTCGAGTTGCAGGCGTCTGTTGAGTACCTGCTGAACTTGGGGGGTGAGTAAGGAACGGTAGGGTGTGAGAGTTGGCGGTAGCTGACCCGTCTGCGCCCATTCTTCTAGATCCGCGATTTCCACCGATTGCTGAAACGGTCCTAATTGCAGGGTGACTCGTTCCGCCGCATTCAGGGGAGTGGCGATTCCCCAAGAAAGGGCTACGCCGAATAAAAAAATGTGGTGTTTAAGTTTTTGGATTAGCCCTCTGGACTTCACTCCTTTTCTAGATTGAGTACGCCGAGAGTCCTTGCGATCAAATCGATTCACTTGAAACGTCATTGGGGTGTATGAAAAAAGACATAGAGTTCCCATTAAAGCGACCCAACACCGTCTATATAAGTTTCCCTGACATGGTTATTGCTACCGCAAAGAAATACATACAGGGTACGGGTTGAGCAATCCTATCTTCATTCATTGTGAACGAATAGCATCAGTCTTCTAGTTCATCTAAAGATAGGATTTTGGCGTAATCTTGACTTAATTTATTTTTAGACTCGGGGAAGAATACTTATCCTTAGAGGTAAGACATTGATGTCACCCCCCATAAGATAGAAACTCTATTTTGGGAATCAAAGGGTCTTGTACAATCCCGACCCCATGAAATCCCCAGCGTTGGAGTAATCCTTTTAACTGGGTTCCGGAAACCGACTCAACGGCAAAGCGATCGCTTAGATCAGCCGCATGGCTATTCAGATAGCTGAGGGCTTCAAACCGTTCGCGAAACATCAATAAGTAACCTGCCCCCATCTCACGATCCCTAGCATTAGGCTGGGCGACGAGATAGCGACCGTCAACTCTGGAAAGAATTAAGTAATAGATTTGGCTAAACATTTTGATTGGTCATTGGTCATTCGTCTTATGTCATTTGTCATTCGTCATTTCTTCTGTAGGGGCGGGTTTCACGACTATCCTGTTTTTCTCTACCCAGATGGGGCTAAACTCGCCCCTAAACCTACCCCTAAATGAATTATTTGAGATTTTCTAGGCGAATGCGCGGGTCAACAAATTTGAGCAGCAAATCAGCCAGTAAGTTACCGACAATCAGCATCACCGCCGCCATCATCAAGGCTGCCATCACCAGATAGGTATCTTTAGCCGTGACCGCTTGTAATGTCAATCGCCCTAAACCGGGCCAATTAAAGAAAAATTCAGCAATAAACGCACCACTTAACAAACTAGCAAATTCAAAACCCAGGATGGTGATTAGGGGATTAATGGCATTCCGTAAGGCATGGACATAGATGACCCGATTTTCTGGAAGTCCCTTGGCACGGGCTGTTTGGATATAATCTTGCCGCAAAACATCCAACATTGCCCCGCGTGTAATTCGTTGAAGTCCGGCAAAACTGGTGATCGAGAGGGCAAGGGTTGGTAAAATCATGTGCCATCCAATATCCAGGACTTTACCAATGGGTGACAAATCGGCATGATTAATACTGGTCATGCCACCCACAGGAAACAGCGGTGAGGTGTATTGGGCGATAATTAGCAGCACTAAGGCAGTGATAAAGCTGGGAAAACCCTGACCGGTATAACTAATCACCTGTAAAGCGCGATCGGTAAAGCGGCTTTGCTTGACAGCGGCAATAATTCCTAGCGGAATTGCGATCGCCCAAGTGACGATAATCGAGGAAATGGCAAGCAGTAAGGTGGCAGGGATACGTTCCCAGAGTAGAGACGATACGGAACGAAAATAAACAAAACTCTCACCAAAATCTCCTTGAGTCACCACTCGCACCAGCCAGCGCCAATATTGCTTGTAGGCAGGTTGATCCAAGCCAAATTGCTGTCGGAGTTCCTCAATTCGTTCCGGGGAAATCTTGGGATTTTGCCGCAGGGTGTCCAAGTAATTGCCTGGTGACAATTGAATGATGGCAAAACTGAGGGCAGATGCCAGAAATAAGGTTAATAAGGCTTGCAGGAGACGTTTGACGATGTAGAGAAACGTCTCACTGGTGACAATCCGTAGAAACCCCGTCCACGCCTCATTTAAGCCCTGACGAGTTGAAGAATCCTGTGTTGAAGAAGTCATTCGTCCTTTGTCTTAACTAAAGAAGATAAGCTGTCATGCATTTAAATTGGGAATGGGTAGCGAGCAAGATGCTCGCACTACAAGGATTTCGCCCTTATTGATATTAAGGTTTAAATGCCGAACAGCTTACCCAATCACCAAGGTCTAATACTCAACCAAGGTAACAATCGGCGCATCAGGCAACTTCTGACGCCCCTGTAAATCCCTTAGTTCGATGATAAAACTAAAGCCCACCAGTTCACAGCCAATTTTTTGCACCAGCTTGGCAGTAGCGGCGGCGGTACCTCCGGTGGCGATTAAATCATCGGCAATCAGAATACGACAACCGGAATCAAAGGCATCTTGATGAACTTCTAAGCAATCCATACCATATTCGAGTTCATACTCAATGGTATGCACAGCAGATGGGAGTTTACCCGGTTTACGCACAGGGATAAACCCAGCGCCGAGTTGATAGGCGAGGGGAGGACCAAAAATAAAGCCACGGGATTCGATACCGACAACATAATCTGGCGTGAGTCCCGCCTGTTTACAGGTTTGAGCCAGGAGGTCAACAGTGTAGCGTAGTCCCTCTGGGTGGCGCAGCAGGGGGGTGATATCCCGAAATACGATTCCAGGTTTGGGAAAATCGGGGATATCCCGAATCAGCGACTTTAAATCCATAGGTAGATAAGCTTCTTGAGCAAAGGGTTTAACAATTGAATCAAGGAAGGAGACCGATTGTGAGTTATTGTGCCATGATCGCATCGGAAAGGGTGGGTCAGTGAGTTGCCATTGGCTACCAGCCAAATCGTACACTAGAAGTTCAGAGGTTGAACGATGAGGAGATAAGCTATTCCGGACACTGTCTAGCCAATACCCATAATTCTGGGCGGCGATCCAATCCAGCCACCATTCAATGATGACAATTGCTCAATTTTGGTCAACGGCACAAATGCTGAGATAAAAAAGTCAGGTATTCCACATAATCTCTAATTTAATTGGAAATTATTTCTGTATAGAAGACAAGTTCAACTACAATCGCTACTTAGATTCAGTCAGGAACCCCACAGCTACAAGCTGGGGGCTTGGAATTTAGCCCATACCTGACCAGAAGACCAGAGTAATCTGGTAGCCGTTATGGGGAAGCGTTAAAGTTCCGACCTACGGGTGCGTGCCAGCCTGTAGCTCTCGAAATCCAGCATTAAACAGGTGTACAAGGGTTAAGCCAGTGTGTTGGATAAAGTACCGCCCAATAACCACTTCGAGGCAAACTTTACCCTGGAAACAGGAGATAATCAACTCATGTTTGTTCTAGTTGTAGACAAAAACAGAAAACCTCTCAACCCATGTCATCCGGCACGGGCAAGGAAGTTTCTCAAAGAAGGAAAAGCCGTCGTACTGCGACGCTATCCATTTACCATCATGCTCAAAAATGTGGAGGAGGATTGTGATAATCAACAAGAGTATCGACTCAAGTTAGATCCTGGTAGCAGGACAACGGGTATTTCTATCCTCAAGGACAACACAATAATTTGGGCAGCCGAATTAAATCATCGCGGCTACTCAATTAAACAGTCCCTAGAGTCTCGCCGCGCCCTACGGCGAGGGAGACGGAATCGACATACCCGTTATCGTAAGCCCCGATTCAACAATCGTAATCGCGCCGATGGTTGGCTGGCTCCTAGTCTCCAGCATCGAGTAGACACCACTCTGACATGGGTTAATCGATTGAGACGTTTTTGCCCAATTACCGCCATATCAATGGAGTTGGTTAACTTTGACACTCAACTAATACAAAACCCAGAAATATCTGGCATAGAGTATCAACAGGGTGAACTAGCTGGGTACGAGGTGCGGCAATATCTCTTAACCAAATGGGGGCGGCAATGTGTTTACTGTGGCATTGAAGGTGTCTCCCTGCAGGTCGAACATATTCATCCCAAATCTAAGGGAGGGAGTAACCGAGTTAGCAATCTTACTTTGTCTTGTGTTAAGTGCAATCAGAGAAAGGGAAACAAGCCTATTGAACAATTCCTTTCTCGTAAGCCTGACCTGCTTAAAAAGGTTTTATCGCTAGGAAAGTGTCCCCTCAAGGACGCAGCAGCAGTTAACTCAACCCGATGGACGCTGTATCGGGCTTTGTCTGAAACAGGTCTACCTGTAGAAACCGGAACTGGTGGTAGGACAAAGTTTAACCGAACCCGTCAAGAGTTACCCAAAACTCATTGGCTGGATGCTGCCTGTGTCGGTCAATCAACCCCAGACAAATTACAGGTGTTGATAGATAAGCCGCTAATCATCACTGCTACAGGTCATGGTACTCGGAAGGTGTGTCGCACTGACAAGTACGGCTTTCCTGTACGTTATGTCCCTAGGAGCAAATTTGTTCATGGTTTTCAGACTGGTGATATCGTCAAAGCGATTGTCACTAAAGGCAAAAAGATAGGAACTTACATGGGTCGTATTGCTGTACGAACTACAGGTAGTTTCAACATTGCAACACCCAATGGCTTAGTCCAAGGCATTAGCCACAAATATTGCAGTCGTGTACAAGGGAAGGATGGATACCAATACACTTTCTCTCGGAAGTCCTGTCGGACTGCTGTTTATGTAAGGGGACGAATTCCTCCCCATACATAAATGACAGGGGTTTCCATTCGTTCCCTTACCAACCCCAATTTTCAATGATTCTTTCTGTAAGCGTAATGCCGACAAACAGTCCTGCTGCTCCATCCCATCCCGTCATTTTAGATAATTTACTCGATCCAGATATCTCAGATCGGGGATGTCCGTCACGAACTCGGCAGCAGATTGACCTGATTTTACTTGCCATTGAAGCGCTGGAACTGGGCGGTTCTGAGGCGATGCTGCTGGTAGCCAAACAGCTAGAACTTGAGGACATTATTAACAATCGGGTGGTTCTTTGGCGTCTACGCTGCACTAATCCCTTGCGACGCTCTCACACGCGCCGTCCCCTGAATCTAGAAGAAGCCAAAGCATTAGTGATTATAGCTAGTTATCTGGCTCGCCGGATGACGGTTGTGATCCGACAACTGCTTCTGGCTTACGAACAACTGAATCAAAAGCAGGTTCCCATCGAACAACATTTTCGCTTGTCCTCTTATCTAGAGCGATTCCGGGCGCATTTCCGCAGCCGGATGAACCCACGACGGGCAAAAGTTTCTGTCTACAATACCGATGAAAAGTTAAATGAGCTAGCATTGTCGCTGTTAGCGCAGTTGCTGTTTTGTACAGGAACCTCTGGTATGCAGCGATTTTGGATCAGTTTGTTTGATGGAGAAGTCGGATGAACGATCCGAACCAAAGTTGAGAGCGTCCGTAGCTATAATAGTGGATTCCATAAGGAAAAAACGATGACAATTCGACGCCAGTACAGTTTGCCCAACTGTACGCTGATCCTAGAGGGATTAAGTGATACAAACTCCGCAGGGGGAGATCAGCTCGATGCTCGTCCCCTAATGACGATTCTGGTTAACGCAGAATGCCGTTTTATGGGTCAGCCGCAACCCATTAGCGGCGGACGAGATTTTTTTGAGAGCTTAGTTCAGTCGGTTAGTCGCTATGCTCAAGAATTTTTGAGTCATATCCCTCACCCCCAACTTGATGGCGCTAAACCGCCTTTAGTGCATTTACAATCACTTCCGGATAAAAACTTGCACCGTTTAAGGGTGGGGCAACCTGCAGAGGCACTTTCGGGTGTTCCCTCTGATTCCCATAGCGCATCCGGGACTTCTGCGGGAGGGATAGATGGCAAAAATCCTGTACAGCTTGATTTAACCACGGTACAGCTATTTGATTTAGTTGAGGCGATCGATCAGTTCCTCGCGGATCAGCACACCTTGCCTGATCTGGCTGTACCCTTACAACCGATTTCCCGACGGTATCGCAAAGCTGACAAATCCGTCGCCCAAAGAAGCGCACCTGCTGCGATCGGGGTGACGAGTTTAGCTGTCGCAGCGTTGGCATTGTTCTTGGTTCCTGTTCCAGAAGTGCGTCCGCCCAAGCCAGCCTCTGAGTCGGAGGTTACGGAAACAACCTCCCCAACCCCGGATAGCCCCGATCAGGTGACGCCAACTCCCACCTCAAGTCCCCCTTCGGCGGCTGAACTGGAAAACGAATTAACCTCCAGTCGAGAGATTACCAATCCAACGGAGTTGAGTTATTTGAAGCGTTATCTGTACAGAGAACTTGATCAAAAATGGGATAACCGGGAAGGGTTAAGTCAGAATTTAGAGTATCAGGTTACGGTTGGCGGAGACGGAGATATTTTGGGTTATAAGCCGATTGAGGATACGCCTATTGATAGTGCAGAAAACACGCCTTTACCGGAGTTGAGCTATATTCCGACAGAAGGCGGTACAGCAACTCGCGAAACCTTTGCTTTATTCCGGGTGGTATTTACCCCAGGTGGTGTGTTGCAAATCAGTCCTTGGCAAGGCTATCAGGAAGAACCTGGTTTAGGACCAGAAATCACGGATCGGACGTCACTGAGACGGTTAAATAATCAACTCTACAACACGTTAGACGAACGGTGGGAAGGAACACCGTTATCACGAAGACCATTAAATTACCGAGTGGCTGTCACTGACGATGGCACGATCGCGGACTACGAACCAACCAATCAACCCGCTTGGGATTATGTAGCGGAAACACCGTTGGCAGAATTAGCTGACCCAGAAGCGGCTGGTATTGGCAGTGGGGAAACCGGATTTGTTCCTGACCAACCCTTAGCTCAGTTTCAGGTGGTGTTTAAGCCGAATGGTGTGCTGGAAGTTAGTCCCTTACGGGGATTCTGATGAGATGAGGGAGTTATCAGTTATCAGTGAGCAGTTATCAGTTATCAGGAACAGGGGGAGATGGGGAAGAATTTTCGTTAATTTGTGCAAGTCGTCCCTGTAATGGTTGAAGATATGTCGTAGGGTGGGCATTGCCCACCAGCCTTAAATCAAGTTGGGCGGTTTAAACCGCAGCTACTAAACCCGCCTTCGCGGGTTATAACAATTAGGGTCTGCTGAATAAGTCTTGTAGTGGGTTAGGGAGCAGGGGAAGCCGGGGGAGCCGGGGGAGCAATGATACATTTTCCCTGATAGCGGTGCAAGGGTATGAAAGGGTTTTACCTTATGTTCTTGAAGGTCTCTACGGCTAACGGCTATTACTACACTGATGCTCTAGTCTTATCCCGGTTTTCTGTTCCCTGGTTCTTTTTATTTGTTCTTCCTCTGGCTCCTTTTTTACGATTCTTATCTCCAAAACTATCATGAAGCAACGTATAAAAACAGGGGATAATAAATAGGGTTAATCCCGTTGCTAGTGACAATCCCGAAAATACTACCACACCTAACGGTTGTAAAAACTCTGACCCTTTGCCAATTCCTAATGCTAAAGGAAACAATCCTAAAACTGTGGTAATAGTGGTCATCAAAATGGGTCGTAGACGTTGAGGTGCGGCTTGCAAAATGGCGGTTGTGCGGTCAACCTTTTCCCGGTAATAAATTTGATTGGCAAACTCCACCATCACGATCGCGTTATTCACGACAATCCCTACCAGCAGTACCGCCCCCACTAGAACCGTTGCACCCATGGCGGTTTGGGTGACATAGAGTCCCAAAATTCCCCCAGCTAAGGCGAGGGGTACAGTGAGCATAATCACTAAGGGGTCAATTAGGGAATTATACTGTACCGCCATCACCACAAACACCATAAATGCGGCTAATCCTCCCAGTATCTTCAGGGAATTTTGGAGTTGCTGATTGGTTTCACTCGCAGAACTGGGTAAGATAGAAACCCCCTCCGGTAAATCTAATTCAGCTAATACCGCATTGGTTTCCGCTAACGCCTCACTCAAGGTTGCACCTTCATTCAATGTCCCCGCAATTAAGAACACCTGACGCTGATTAATCCGCTGAATTTCACCCGGCGCTTGTCCTTGATCAATCGCCGCCACATCACCCAATTTTATTTGGCGATTATTAGTCGTAAATAGGGGTAACTCTTTAATCTGAGACACACGCTGAATCGCCGCTTGATCAAGCTGTACCCGCACATCCACTAAGCGATCGCCTCGTTGTAACTGAGTGGATACCGAACCTGCGATCGCGGTTTGGATGGTATCACCAATTTCCTGTGCAGTTAAACCCAATTGGGCGACTCGTTCCCAGTCGGGACGAATCTGAATTTCGGGTTGGCGATCATCTGCATCCGGGCGAAATTGGGCTAAGGTTGCACGTTCATCTAACGCTTTTAAGACTTGACGCCCTGCGGCTTCTAATTGCTGCGTGTTGGTTCCTTGTAAGCCAATATCTAAATCCGCCCCACGAACCGGGGAATTACTTAAAATAATCCCCCGTACTTCACCCGGGCTGAGGCGCAGACGAGTTTGGACTAAATTTAAGGTCTGCAATTCTTGATTGACTCGTCCAATAAATGTCTCGACATTACTATCCGATTTCAGCGCAATTGTACTTGTCCCCCGTAACAGGTTTTCTGAAGTATTTCCCCCAAACAAAAACCCGCCGGATGTGGTAAACGCATACTCAGTTTCTGGCTGCGCCAAGAGAATATCATCCACCGCCATCATCACTTGGCGATTTTGTTCTAGGGTAGTTCCTGGTGGAAATTGGGCAAACATTCGGGCTTGTCCGGTATCAATTCGGGGTAGAATTTCTTGGGGAATTTGACTAGCTAAGGCTAAACTTCCACCGCCCAAAATTAACACAGCCAGGGCGATAACTAAAATACGATACCGCAGCACCCGCCCTAGGAAACGTTGATAACCCAAGGTTGCGGCTTCAAAGCGACGATTAAAAGCTTGCAATAGCCAAAATCGGTTGACGCCACTTGACCAAGGGATTGCCAATAGGCGAGAAGACAGCATGGGTACAACTGTCAACGCCACCACTAACGACGCAGCGACAGCAAAGCTAATGGTTAAAATTAATTCGCTAAACAGGAGGGAGAAAAAGCCACCAATGAGTAAAAAAGGGAGGACAGCGACTAAGTTGGTACTGGTGGACGCAATTAGCGCTGATTCTACCTCTTGGGAACACTGTTCGGCTTGAGAAATGATGGATTGAGACGGGGCGAGTTGAGTTCCGTTATCGGTTTTGTCCGCAACCTTATCGGTTAAATCCGTCCCTACACTTGGATTATCAGATACACCCGCTGCGATCGTTTCTAGCATAACGATCGCGTTATCCACGACAATCCCCACACCTAACGCCAATCCCCCTAAACTAAACACATTTAGGGATAAGCCAAATAATTTCATTAAAATCACAGCGGCTAGGGTGGCGAGAGGAATGGCGATGACAATAATTAAAGTTTGCCGCAATGAACCTAAGAACAATAGCACTGCAAACGCGGCTAATGTTGCTCCCACTAACCCCGCACTGGTTACATTTGCAATAGAATTTTGGATAAAAATAGATTCATCCAACGTCGCGACTAATTCAATATCGTCGGTAATTAAACCGGATTGTCGCAACTGTTCAATGCGTTTTTTGACCCCATTGACAACTTCAATCGTATTCGCATCCGGTTGCTTCTGAATACTAACTTTAACCGCTGGTTCTCCATTCAGAAAGACAAATACTCGTCTATCTTCCGTCCCATCAATTACCTCAGCAAAATCCCGTAGATAGACCCGACGAGACAGATTTGTGGCGTCGGTATCGTCTATTTCAAAGGACAAATTCCGCAGTTCTGCCGCATCCTGAAACCGTCCCATGGTTCGCGTCAAAGGTTCCGACTCTTCCCCGCGTAGTCGTCCCCCCGCCACATCTTGATTCCGTTCATCTAGGGCATCGAGGACATCGGTTAATCCTAATCCTAATCGCTGTAAACGATTCGGATCAATCAACACCCGAACCTCTTCTGTTACCCCGCCAGATACATCCACCGAAGCGACGCCAGGAACCACACTCAGTTCACGGCTAAGTTCTTCATCCGCAAAGACGCGCAAATCTACATCCTTTAAAGATGAAGATTCTAGTGCTAATTCATAAACGGGTAATTGAGACGGATCAAACTTAAATAAACGCGGTTCTTCGATAATTTCGGGTAAATTTGATTGAGCGCGATTATACGCCGCTGTTGCATCATTTAGCGCCTGGTCAATATCACCGCCGGGTCGAAAAAACAGGTCTAAACTAATTCGTCCTTCACGAGTTTGGGAGAAGACTTGGACAACGCCCTCCGTCGCACTTAATCCTTGTTCCAAAGGTTTGGTAATTTCCTCAACCGCTACCTCTGGCGAGATACCGGGCGCTCCTAAACGTAAGCCAATCCGGGGATAGGTAATCGAGGGTAATAAATCGACCTGAATCTGGAGAATAAAGAATATCCCCAGCACAATAACGGCTAGGGTTAAGACTAGGGTACCGATATGGCGGCGAATCGCGATCGCACTAATACTGAGTTTGTCATTTGTCATTTGTCAAAACACTGATTTCACAGATTTATTTGATAGGTTGGGGTGGAGAGGTGAGAGGGAAATGACACTGATTTCACTCAGAGGTTGGTTTTCTTTCATTTGTCAAAACACTGATTTCACGGATTTTTTTTAGAGGTTGGGATAGGGAGGTGAGAGGGTAAGCTGTCATGCATTTAAATTGGGTATTAGTAGCGAGCAAGATGCAAAGCCTGCGGCATGGCTTCGCTAAACGCACTACAAGGATTGCGCCATTATTGATATTAAGGTTTAAATGCCAAACAGCTTAGTGGTTTCGCGAATCGTCATCAGAATTCCCTCTCCAAAATTTCCCCGTGCTAGTCTTTGACCATTATAGGAGTAGCAACCGTGATTCTGGAGGCGTCAAGCAGCAGCCGTCGGTCAGAATTGGAGGACTTATGGCAGGATTTCAAGGAAATGGGCGAGAGGTTGCCTAGGGTCATCCTATGCCCCTACTGCTACAATCAAAGCAATCTTGAACAATCTTGGTTGTCAGGAACCCCACGCCTAAAGGCGGGGGCTTGAATCAAGCCCATACCTGACCAGCCTAAGTTCTTAGCGAACTACGTTAACGGCAAGTGCCAAACGTCCTACCTTGGGGTGCGTGCCAGCCCTGAGCTGCTAGAATCTCAGCATATTGTAGAAGTTCTCTTGCCTGGTACAAGTGCTAAGGATAGAGGGAAAAAATTCACTTACTATCTGACAATTCCCAGTTTGCAAGAGTATATCTTGATTGACTCGGAAACAATCTCTGTCGAACGTTACTCTCGCGGAGAGGGAAGAATGTGGCTTTACTATCCTTATCAGGAGGGAGATACTATCACTCTATCCAGCATTGAATTTGAATTTCCGATTGAATTGCTCTATGAAGGTATCGTCTCGGAAATAGACGAATAAACGCACACCTGATGGACTCTGCTATCTCTTGCAACAGGAGTAGTAACTGTGACGGTTCAGCTATCTAAGCCTGACTTCCACCGACTAACCAGTATCGTTCAAAATTTAGCCGACTTTGCCAATTTACACGAATTCTATTCAAGATATGAGGCATAATCGGTTTGTTACAATCAAGTTAATTCCTATCCTCACATTACCGCTAATGCAAATTATCCTAGAAGTCCCCGATCGCCTGGGTGAAAAACTGCAACAATTGGGCGATCGCCTCCCAGAAGCCCTTGATCGCGCCATTGAGGAACTTACCCGCCCAGAAACCATCTGCTACCAAGACGAACTCCAGATCGTTGAACTGCTTGCCAGTCAACCCAGTCCAGAAGTTATCCTTGCCATCCGTCCCACGCCTGCTTTACAAACCCGCATGAGCGAACTGCTCGATCGCAATAAATCGGGTACACTCTCGCGATCGGAAGAAGCCGAACTTGATCGATACTTGCTTCTAGAGCATTGGGTGCGTTTAGCAAAAGCTCATGCTTACAAACACTTACAAACAGCAGCATGAGTTATGTATCAGCAACTCTGCGTCGGCTAGTGACTCAACGCGCCGGAGAGCAATGCGAGTATTGCCGATTTCCCCAAACAGCTTCACTTTTCGCCTTTGAAATGGAACATATCATTGCTGAAAAACATGATGGCATCACTGAAGCTGAAAACCTAGCTTTATCTTGTCCTTACTGCAACCGCTTCAAAGGAACTGACCTCGGTTCACTCGACCCTGAGACACAGCAGCTAACTCCCTTTTTTAATCCCCGTCTTCAGGAATGGTCAGACCACTTCCGGCTGGACGGAGGAACTATCATCCCATTAACTCCAGAAGGGCGCGTAACTGCTAAAATTCTACAATTTAACCTCCCAGAACGTATCCTCGAACGAGAGCAACTCATTACCAGCGGAGAATATCCACCACCTCACCCACAAACGACAGATCAATAAGCTATCTCTCCTCAATCTTGTTCCAAGCCAAAAAGAAACGAAACCTAATTCTAGAATTAGTTTGTTGGGTTTCTAGAAGCGATCGCACTCACAGATGTCCCAGCAAGCAAGCTATAGTTGGCTTATGGGAACGCAGGGTAAAAGGTTAATTTGACGGTGAAATTAGACCCGAACACCATCAATGAATTAGTCGAACTTCTCCAACCCTTCATGGAAGATGAGCGCAGCCGCCACTCTTGGTTAATCCTAGCGCTGGGTAATGATGCATCGGTGTTACAGCGCATCACTTGGAATGGTGCTGTGACGACATTCATCCCGGAGATGGTGGAAAAGCTAGCGGACTATGGCGAAATTGCACCGGGTAAACAAGCACTTTGGGCATTGTTGGAGTGTGTGCGATCGCATTCTGGTCTTGATACACAACAACGTATTGATAAACTGCTTCCTCGGATTGATTTAGGATGGCATTCTGAGCGAGTAGCGGATACGTCTAGTATTGATGCTCTTGTGGAAAACGTGCGATCGCGTCTCCATGATGACATCCAAACAATAGGGGTCTATAGGTCGGCACATTTTCCCATGGTGAAATAGTACCTAACTTTCGCGATCGCGTCAAGCCCTGATTCTTTTTCTTTCGCGGCGATTATCCTTTTGATGGGCAATGTTCACCTGAATATCTGAAGGGGTTCATCTGTGCAGAAAGGAGATGAATACCGAGGATTTTGGTGGGTTACGGTGGATAGTGAATTCAAGGATTGGTTGGGTCAATTGATTACCACCTAACCCACCCTACAGGTTTCGGTGAATAGGGGTCTATAGGTCGGCACATTTTCCCATGATGAAATAGTACCTAATTTTCGCGATCGCGTCAACCCCTGATTCTTTTTCTTTCGGAGCGATTATCCTTTTTATGGGCAATGTTCATCTGAATATCCTTTGCGGTTCATCTGTGAACAAAGGAGATGAAGACAGGGGATTTTGGTGGGTTACGGTGGATAGTGAATTAAAGGATTGGTTGGGTCAATTGATTACCACCTAACCCACTCTACAGGTTTCGGTGAATAGGGGTCTATAGGTCGGCACATTTTCCCATGATGAAATAGTACCTAATTTTCGCGATCGCGTCAAGCCCTGATTCTTTTTCTTTCGGGGCGATTATCCTTTTTATGGGCAATCTTCACCTGAATATCGGTCTGATTGAGTATTTTTCATAT